>SBHJ01000256.1 GCA_006226465.1 Alphaproteobacteria bacterium
TCCCGTCGACGGGAACCTCGACCTCTTTGTTCGTCGCAAGCTTTGAGAAGCAGAAGCGATCCTTCACGGACAACGAGCTGCCATAGATCAGGCGAATATCGTCGATCGTCGCCGGCTGGACCGTCTTCGGCGGGATCGCTAGAGCGTCTCCGCCGCGCTCAAACTTCTGATCGCGCAGAACGCCGAGCGGGAAAGCCTCGATCACATAGTCTTGGCTGCCGTCATCGCGCGCCTGAATCTGGAAGTTCTCAATGATGGCAACCAGTACCGCATTCTCATTGTCGGCGATCTTCAAATAAGAGCCGACGCGGAGAGACTCCTCGGCAATTCTGAAATTCTCGAGGTCATCGACGACGATCTTGACCTTGTTAGGAAAGACCGCAACGACTTCAGCTTTTACATCGCTCATACTCATCCCCTAAATGATCTTGTCGATGTCTTCGTACTTGGGAATCTGGAAGCGGGTATGGCTGATGGCACCATCACCAAAGTCTTCAACCGGCTCACTACGATAGAATTCGTAAATCTCGCGAGAGCGCTGGAACGACAGAAAGGTCTGCCGCGCCTCCGCCAGATCGCAGAATAGCCTCAGGGCCGGGCCGGCGTCGGCGGATGCCGGTCGGGAGATTGATCCGGCGTCGAACTGGGCACCCTTGAAATCGTAGCCGTCAACAAAGCGAACGTCTTCATTGTGCAGCTCCTGCTTGAGGCCGGCAAGTTCGGTATCGTCGATGCCGACGAGCAGCACGTAGGGCGAGAAGGGCTTTGAATCTCGCTTGGAGAGCTTGGAATATTTCCGGGAGATGGTCTTCAGAAGCGTTTTGACCGCGTTCCGGCTGTAGGTGTCGCCAGCCGGATGGATGATGAAAAGCCGGTCGGCCGGGGAGATATTGACGCCCGCTGCGAAAAACTCGTTGCGCAGCGCGCGATAATATTTGGCCGTACCAAGCTTGGCGATGAACCACTCATCAAAGAGATAAGAAGATGTATCTATTCGCTTTATGAACGCTGTCCTCGTTGTGACGCGCAGAGCCTCGTCAGGTTCGATCGCCAGTTCTTTGATCACCCGCAGGGCACTGTTATAGTAGAAAAATTCGGCCGCGAACGGTGAGCAGCCGAACTGTTTGACAAGACTCTCGATGATCGCCTGAAATTGATCCTCGAATTTCACCGCATTCACGTCGATCGAAAGACGTTTCAAGAAGTCCTCAAGCTCAGCGTCACTGACACCAAGCTCTTCATGCTTTTTGACTGTCTTATCTTTTGATGCGGTTGTGAGAAAATTGGTCTTGAGGAAGGCGATATCGAACGGAAGCACCAGCTTGTCCTGCCCGGACGCAAAATGACCGCTGAGCTGGTACTGGATCGGTGGCCGGCCGGCGGTGAGGCCCGCCTTGTAGTGCGCGAGCATGAACATGATAGCGGGCTTTATAACCGACTGATTATACTCGGATTTCTCATAGTATTTGCACTGGACGGCAGTCGTTTCCGTAGCGGTGTGGACGTCGATATCCTCGATGCATTCGATCGCCACCGAGTCATTCGCACCGGCTAGCCCCAGGATGCTGAGGATCGAGCGATCGAATTGATAGAAATAGCCAGCAATCGTCGAAACTGCGCTCCGATCGGCCACCATTACCCCCTGCGGTGATCTGCTGCGCGGACATCGCGTCTGTATTCGCTCGTCATCGGAATCCCTATTGTTCGGCCTCCCCCTTTTCTCGATGATCGCATATCGGCGATTGATAACTTCATCGTCACAACGTTATCCGATTTCCAGCGACATGTCTGAAGGCGCGATCACGGCAGGTGAGAAGGACGACCTGCATGCGGCTTGCGGCCTCCGACAGAATTTCGATCATCGTGTCGAGACGGGCATCGTCGGAGTAGACCAGCGGATCGTCCAGGATCAGCGACACGGGCTTCCCCTGCTCCAACAGCATATCGGCGAATGCAATCCGTGTGAGGACGGCAAGCTGCTCCTGCGTGCCGCGCGACAGGCTCGCGCAGCTTTCGTCCACGCCCGCACGGATCACGCTTTCGAGACCGAGATCCTCCGAAAAGTTGAGCTCGCATCCAGGCAGGAGGCGCTCGATATGACGCTTCGCCCGCGCCGCCACCGGACCGACAAATTTGGCCGACGTCTCGTTGCGAGCGGCGTCGAGGGTGCTTCGCAGCACCTTCAGCGTTTCCGCTTCATCGGTGATGCGCTCAAGAGCAAGATGAGCCGCCTCGACTTCCTCGAATGCGGCAGCTGTCCGATCGGCGAGGCCGAGTCCGCCCTCGCTCTCGATCGTCCCTTCAAGGCGCGCGATATCGGTCTCCAACCGCGTTCGGGTTTCCCCGGCCGTGCGCACTCTCGCATCGATCAATTCGATCTTGCGCGTGATCGCCGCGACGTCGTGCGCAGAGGCATCGCGGAGTGCGTCTTCAACCTTGACCGAAGCCTCGGCGGCTTGCTCGCGCGCCTTGGCCAGATCTTCCGTAAGCGTCGTCCACTCAGGTCGCCGCTCGATCGCGTCAAGTGCGCTTACGGCGTTGGCGACATCGCTCGAGGCCCTGGCTTCTGCCATCGCAAGGGGCGCTTCCTCCTGCTCGACGCGACGCAGGGCCTCGATGGCGCTGTCCTGGGCCCCTTCGGCACGGGCTGCGGCGCTATCGGCCGTCTCCATCGCCTTCGTGAGCGCCACGATATCGGGAAGTTCCCCCTCCCCTATGGCCTCTTCCGCGCCGAGCTCGGCGACGAACAGCTTGAGCGCGGCGGATCCAGCGGCAAGCTGAAGGGCATCGTCGGCGGGCGTGGCCGCTTCGATGCGCGCCTCTAGGGTTCGCAGATCCGCTGCGGCATCCCTGGCGATCTCGTTGCGGGCTCTCGCGGCAGCAAGATCGGCGACGCCGAGATCGTCAAGTGCCGATTTCCGCTTACGAAGCGCAGCCGCCAAGACCTCCGCGGCGCTGGCGGCAGACGTCGGCGGCGTGATCTGAAGCTCGGCGGCGCCGAGGCGGATATGGACCTCGCGATCAAGAGTGCGCGCGCCGAGTGCCATTGGCTCGCCATCAATCGTGATGCCGTCCGCTGTGCCGGACAACGCAATCCGGGTCGCGCCAGCGTTCACCACCGCCTGCGCTTCCGCAACGGCGCGATCATGCGCTTCAAGCGACGTCAGCACTTTCGGGGCGATCGCAGTGTCGGTGAGCACCTTCGCGGTGCTGTGTTGTTCCTCAAGCTTCAGGAGGTCGGCATGTCGCCGGCACGCGGCCTGGACCGCTGCACCGCGACGGCATTGTCGAATCCGCTCTTCGCCTTCAGCTAGGGCCCTTTGCGCGGCCTGGCGGTCCGTGCGCGCGGAATCGAGCGCGGTGCGCGCATCCACCACCTTCTGCTTCGCCGCCGACAATGCGTCGGCAACCCCGAGACGCTGTTCGCTTGCCTGGGTCAGCGCGGCGTCCGCATTCGTCCGGGCCTGCGTCGCGTCATCGTGGCGCTGCCGAAGGTCCGCGAGCGCCTTCACCTTGCCGTTGGCCGCTTCCTGCTCGGCACGACGGGTGGTAAGGATCTGGGCCGCCGCCCGTGCGATATCGAGCGAAGCAACCAGGTCGCTACGCGTTTGCGAGTCCGTGTTGTCCGCCATCTCGCGCTGGATAATCTTCAAGCGGGCGCGAGCCGCCTCGACATCTGAGAAGCTGCGCTCCAGCGTGGCCAATCGATCCGCGGCTTCGCGCGCCGTGGTCTCGGCGGCCTCAAGCCGCTCACGCGCGTCGGTTTGCCGACCGCGCTTCTGGCCGGTCGGTGTCCAGTAGAGCTCATATTGAGCCTCGACCCGATCCCTGACGCGGCGATAGGCAGCGCCGCCCATGATCGACCCGACTTCCGCCTCGAGCGTGGAGGTGACGCTGTCGCGCACGATTTGGCCGGGCGCGGTCACGGACAAGGCCTCGGTCTGGGCGACCCAAAGCAAACCGAGTGCGCCATAAGTCGCGACATCACCGCCCCGGCTAGTGTCGCGGACCGAACCGAGCAGCGCATTCAAGCGCGCCTCGGCCTCCTCCCCTTGCGCACAGCCCTGAGGTCCGGAGACCTCGACCGATGCACTGCGCAAGAAATGCTTGGTCACCGACCAAGGCGCGCCATCCACATCGAAAGCGACCTCGATCTCAGGACCGACCGCATCGCCATGTGGAGCGAAGGATTGGGCCAGCTGATTGCGCGTGTTGAAGCGGACGAAGAAGGCCGCGCGCAAGGCCTCGAGAAGCGTCGACTTGCCCGTCTCATTCGGCTCGATGACGACGTTGAGGCCGTCGGTAAGGCCCTCGATCACGACGGGTGCGCGGAATTTCCGGAAATTCTTCACCGCGATGCGACGAATGACGAGGCTCATGCCGGCTCCTCCCGGCTATATTCGACGAAGAGGCGTTCAAGGGCACGCTTCGCGACCGCAGCATCCTCGCCGCCGCCTTCGATCCTCGTATTAAGCATCGCCGCTGCCGCCCCAAGCATGCCCTCGACGGCCAGGTTCGCAATGTCTTCTTCGCTCGGCCGACCAACCAGATCATCCGCGCGCACGTCGAGATACCGCAGCTGATGACCGATATCGTTTTCGAGCCGACCCAGCATGCCAATCCGGTCGCCGAGACTGGTGATACCAGCCAGCGTAAGGCGCAAAAGCGTTGTGGGCGCGTCGATCGCGCCGAGGAGCAATTCGCACTCGGCATCGAACGCTGCCTGGTCACTGACCATCCACTCCCGCAAAAGCCATTGGAAGCGGCCTGTGCGGATCGGGGTGACGGACGGCTCCGCACCAGTCGACAGCTCGACGACGAGGGCTTGTCCGGGATCGTCGCGCTGGAAGCGGTCGACTTCGGGCGTGCCGGCATACCAGGTGCGACCATCGACGCGGAGTGCCCCATGCCAGTCACCGAGCGCAAGATAGTCGAGGTTCGATCGGCGTGCGCGATCGGGCGCGATCTGGTTCTTCGTTTCGCCTTGCGAGCCAAAGTCGCGGATCGAACCGTGTGCGAGGCCGATACGCAGGGTCGCGCCGGGCGTCTCCATGGAGTCGAAACGGGCGGTGGGATCTTCGAGATTGTGGCGATGCTCAAGCGGCGCGGGCAACAGCCAGACGCCGGGGCTCATCTCGAACGGCTCGGGCGTCGACAAGATGACGATGTTCTCGCTCGCCCTTTGACGGACCCGATCCCATAGTCCGCCATTGCGCGCGAAATCATGGTTGCCTGGAAGCAGCCACCAGCGACAGCTTTGACGGCTCATCCGGGATATAGCTTGGACGATCGTTCGGTCCTCCGGACCTTCGGTGTCGAAGATGTCGCCGGCAACGACGACGTGCTGTGCCCCGTGTTCGACCGCTGTGCGCCCAAGTGTGTCGATTGCCTCGAACCGCGCCTCGCTAAGGCCGGCCCGGACTTCGGGCTCGAAGCGCCCATACGGTTTGCCGAGTTGCCAGTCAGCAGAATGGATGAATTTCAAAATACCTCCCCCTGATCAGGCACTCCAGATCCTCGCTAGGCGCGAGAAGCTCTCGGCTGCTGCCGGCTCGAACTTAACCGGCAGGACAATGCTTGGCACCCTCAAATATCCGGTCGCCCCTTCGCTGGTTTCCAGCCCCACTAGGCAGAGCAATTTACGCGTCAGGCGCTCGCGCGGCCCGGCCAAGCAAGAGCCGCCTGCAGCACGACGTGTGCTTCCTTTATGAGCGTCACGTCGCGCTCCCACTGGCCATCCGGCCCACCGCGGAATTTCTCGCCATGGAGGTAGCTATTGCGCACTCGGCAAACGCCTTGGACAATTAACTCGTGCACGTTCGTTAGGGGCACGGGTATTTCAGGTGCCCATACAAGGTCGTTCATCAGGCGACGCGGCGGCTCGCTAATCAGCGTCTTAGCGATGCCCTTGTCGACGACTGCGGCGAAGAATTCTGGCCCAAGATCGCGGGCGAACGCATCCCAATCGGCCTCGGCAATCTCCTTGTTTAGCCGCATCCGGCCGGATCGCTTCAAAGCGTATTCGGCATCGCCGAATTGTCTCGCGAAAGCCCCTGCGACTACGTAGGGATTGTCCAACGAAATCCTCCAAGCCTGATCCGTCCTCCGGCTAAATGTTGCATGCCGGTATACGCTGTAAACGACTTTCTGAATGACCTCTCTGGGATGCATAACCGTCTGCTCAAGCCGGTTTGCGTGCGAATGGCCGGTTCCGGTTTGAGCAGACGTTCAAATGTCGACCGAGTACCGAACCGAAGTGGTCGGCAACCGACGTCGACTGAATGTCAACTATTGCCGCGCCCAGGCCCCGAACCGGACTTTCGCCTATCGGCCCCGTTCGCGACATTATAGCCCCAACCCCCGCCCGCGCCCTAACGACCAGTCCACGCCGCCGTCGCCACGCATGATGCCGGAGATGTGCTTGCCCATCTGCCGGTCGAGCGAGGGGGACCAGGGCACGAGTTGGAATCCGAGCCCATTGTCGATCATGGCGAAGCGACCCGAGGCAAGGTTCAGACGCTGCCGCACCGTGCCCATGACGTAATCGCCGGTTTGTGACGGCGTATGCGGCAGGCCGATTTCCGTCGACAGTTTCTCGGCAGCGGCATCCAGTTCCCGCCTCCGGAGTGTATCGAGCAGATTGCGGGCGAAGATGATCCGCCGCCCCTGCCGCCGCGCCAGGCCCTCGTCGGCGAGATGCTCCGCCCGTGCTTCCATCGCGACCCGAACCTCCGCCCCGAAACCGCCCCCGAGGTCACGTCCATCGCCCGACAGGTTCCGCCGATCCAACCAGGTGGCACCCGGCGCGCGGACCTGTGCGTTCAGGTCGAAGTCCGAGCGCACGGCCAGCGCCATCCGCTGCCGGCCCTTGCGATCCTTGAAGTGCCGTAGTTCGACAATCGCACCGGGCCTGCAATCGCCGGTCGCATCGACGTCGAGAAGCTGAATATGGTGCGTGCGTCCGTCGATGCCGTCGACGATCGCATAGGCCCTGCCGGTCAGCTCGTCGTGCAACCCACGCTCGACCAGCCTGCCCATTACGTTCTGTCCGGGTTCGTGTTCGAGTGCATAGCTGGCTGAGCCCCGGTCTATGCCCCGCTCAGTCATGGCGCGGTGCATCCGCATGATGATGTCACCACGCGCCTGCAATTCGCGCAGCGCGGTTTCGGCATCGCCACGCATGGTCCACTGACCGGGCGCCACCTCGCTGGCGAGGCCGAGCCCTTCGAGTTTGCGCAAGCGGCCGATGCGCAGCGCATGATCCGGACCGGGCCGCGCTCCCCGTTCAGGCGCAGTGTCGATGATGCCGTTGCGGTCGCGCTCTCGCGCCAATCTGTAATCCAGATCGGTCCAGCGTTCGGCATTGACCTGCCGCTCCAGCGACTGGTGGATTTCGAGATCGGTGCGCAGGCCGAGTTCCTGCGTGACGATCTCGCGAGCCTGTGCCCGCATTCCCTCGCGGATGTAGTCGCGCGCAATCACGAGATCACGGCCGTCCTCGCCGACGCCGCGCACGATGACATGGATATGGGGGTTGTCGGTGTTCCAGTGCTCGACCCCGCGCCAGTCGAGACGGGTGCCGAGATCCCGTTCCATCTGCGTCATCAGTTCCCGCGTAAAGGTCTTGAGGTCGCGCATTTGCGCGGCGTCTTCGGGCGAGACGATAAAGCGGAAATGGTGCCGGTCATCCTCGCAGCGCGCGGTAAACTCGCTGCGGTCGAATTCGTCGCCCTCGGTCCCGAATAGCATGCCACGCTCGCCATCACGGGTGACGCCGTCGCGTTGCAGGTAATCGAGATGTGCACCAAGCGACGAGCGGCCTCCATGCCGGACCACGCGCGCCTTGATTACGACGTTGCGAGCCCGGCCACCGAGACGATGGGCGGCGCGAATGCTCGCCGCACGCCCGCGTCCGAAGGTCGAAAACCCCACACCGGAAGATCGTGCGCGTCCCGCGCCAAGGCCTCCGGCTCGCTGGGCGGCGGCAAGAGCCTGCGCGATGGCGGGCCGTGTGCGCTGCCCGCCTCGCGTGCGGATGCGGCCTGGCCGGACACGGAAGTCATCCTCGCCTTTCATGGCTGGCAGTCCCGTGATGTGCGGCAAAGCCGCTTAAACGGTGGGAAATGGCAAAAGGCACACATCGCGGACATTGCCGCGCACCTCGCGGCGGGCCGCCGCAAAGCCTTGTGAAACAAGGCCACGACCGGCTGCAGAGGGCTTGGCACATCGCGGCTTTTATCTTGCCATCGATTTTTCCTCGTGAATTCAATAGACTTGCCACTGCTCCGCCGCCCTCCATCGGGGCCGAGAGCACGCCATGGGGCGCTGTAGGTGGCAACAGCCGTCATTGCCCTGAAAGCGATACGAAAAGACCGTTTGCCGGCGGCTTGGCGGCAACGGCTGGCGCGGTCGGCGAAGAATCCGAAGCTTCGTCAGTCACTGCATCCTCCGTATTCGGGATGCCATCTGCCCGTGCGGGAAACAGACCCGCGCGGCGCCAGGCAAATGGATCGGGCGGTGGCGCCGCAGCAAGCTTCGCGTGGCCGGAATTGCCCGTGACCGCTGTCAACTTCGCGAGATAGGCGCGCGTCTCGCGTGGCAGCGGACGGCCCCGCGAAAGATACTGTTCGTAGCGACCCGGCCCGGCATTGTAGGCGGCGAGCATGGCGGCCGCACTGCCGTAGCGGTCGTGCATCTCGCGCAGATAGGCCGCGCCCGCCATGATATTGTCTTGCGGATCGAACGGGTCCGATCCCAGCTGATAGCGCACGCGCAGATTGGCCCAGGTCGCGGGCATGATCTGCATCAGGCCCATTGCGCCAGCGGTCGAAACAGCGCGCCTGTCGCCATTGCTCTCGACGCGCATGACGGCCCATATCCAGTCTTGGGGAATGCCGAACCGCCGCGCTGCATCGGCCACATGCGCTGCATAAGGATGGGCCGTGGCAATGCCGGGCGCAGGTTCCGCAACGACCGGCGACGAACCGGCCATCTGCAAAGCGATTGCCAAAGTGGTGGCAAATGGCCTGCGTTTCATGGCGCGATTCCCCGCCAGATCAGCGGTCCGTCCGCTGTATCGCGGGTGAGCATCGGCGTCGCGCGGCCCA
Source organism: Alphaproteobacteria bacterium (assembly GCA_006226465.1). GTDB lineage: Bacteria > Pseudomonadota > Alphaproteobacteria > Sphingomonadales > Sphingomonadaceae > Erythrobacter. The sequence continues at coordinate 9,108 of SBHJ01000256.1, forward strand.
GCAGTGTCATGGCCGAAAGCGGTCCGAAATAGCGGCCGTCCAGGCTGTCAGGCACGTAGGGGTTCATGAACAGAAATTCGCCCGACCGGAGGTTGTGACACCCCTGCCAGACCGGCAGCGGGCGGCCTTGGCTGTCGCGATCCAGCGCAACGGCAACGGGCCGGCGATCGACACTGACCATGTTGCCGATGCGGCAAACACGCTGCCCCGCTTTTGCCTCGACATGTTTCAGAAGCGGCACGCCTTCCGGGAGATAGCCGCGCTCGGCTATCCAGCGTGCCCATGGCCGCGGCGGGGTAACAGCTACCAATGCACCGGACGGCGGATCGTCGTCGGCGTGTATCCGGTAGAAACCGATCGGTGCGCTCGCGCTGGCGTTCCAGATGACGCGCGGACGCGGATCGGCAAGCGCCACCGTGACGAACAAGACGATAAACGCCTGCGCGGTAACGACCGTGGTGATGACATAGCCGAAGCGGGTCATCCCTCGATCTCCCGCCGCTTGAGCCAGGCAAGGTGACGTTCCATCGTATAGGGCCGCGGGCTTTGCCCGGCGGCGATACGGTTGTGAACATGGCGCCAATGATCTGGTGCGGCTTCGCAGGGATCGACACCGGCGGCCTCCACATTGTCGATCGCGGACAACACCTGATTGACCTTCGGCCAGCCTTCGATGTGAAGCAGAATCTCTCCTCCGGGCCGCACGAACGGCAAGGTCGTGTAGGCTTCGCCGTGCGCGACGGCGCGCAGCACATCGATGCGCGAACTGATCGTTCCATAGTCGTTCGCCATCCAGCGGACGAAGGCGAAGATCGCGCCGGGTTGGAAGCCGACGACGCGGGTCTTGCGCGTGACAATGCGGTCCTGCGCAATTCGGCCGAAGCGTATCCAGTGCTCGAACTTCTTCTCGATCCAGGTCAGTTCGACTTCGGTCAGCTGCTTGCGTGCCGAGCCCAATGCGCGGCCTCCGCGCGCACCGCCCGGTGCGTCGTTATTCATTGCCGATCTCCTTTGAGCCGCCGTCGAGCAGTCGCCTTGCCGGCGACGCAGCGCGCGATCTGTCCACAGCGGCGAGCTGCGTTAGCAAGAATCCGAAGGATTCGATTCTATTAGCACTGTTAGAAGGGGTGCGATTCCGTGAGGATTTCTGCGGGATTGCGGGCCACTCGCGTTCCCGATAGTCCGAGGATCGCGTTCCTGATGGTCCGAGTCCGGGTGTTCCCGATAGTCCGAACCTCATGACCGGCTATCCACAGCGTCAATGCCCATTCGGCGCCTGGCGGCGTCGAGTGGATGCTCCGGGATGGGCGCGAAGTTCAGCCGATCACGGCCAAGTGCATGTTCGAGCTTGAGGACGTAACCGGGTAGAGGCTGGCGGGCGACGATCGCGCGTAACTCGAAAGCGAAGCGGCGCAGCGGCGAAAGCACGCCGGACTTCATGTGAAGGTGGGGAACGTCGAAGCTCCAACCGCCTTCCTGCCTCCCGCCATGCTTGCGCACGATGCGGTAAAGCCAGCGCTCCAATCCGCCAGTCAGATCGAAATAGGCCCGGTCTATCGTCAGCACGAGCGCGCGGTCGAGCACACCAGCATAGAACCAGTCCGGCAGGATCAACTCGATCCCGAGCGCCCGGCCCTGGCCGTCCGCTAGTTCACGCCATTCGTTGATCCACGAGAAGCGATGACGGCGACGCTGATGCTCCTGCCGGATCGACGTTGCGACAGTGGTGGATTGCAGCCGGTCGAGCGCAGCCTTGAGCCGTTCGTAGCTCGCCTTGCCGGTGCCGCGCCGGGTGAACGCCAATATCTCGTGCGGCGTCGTTATCATGAGACGCGAAGTGGGCCGGCCGGCATCGCGCGCCTCGATGAGCTGGCTTGCCGCCCAGATCAGCACGTCGGCATCCCAAATGGTCGCCATGCCATGTTCTGGCACGGCCTCGACCGATATGCGGGTCTTGCCCATACTGAAATCGATCGGCGCTATGCGCCTGCTCTTGGCCAGACTGAAAAATGGCCAGGCCATCAGATCCTGCGCATCGCGCGGCGTGAGATTGCCGGGAACCGAACGGAACAGTTCCAGCTGCGTCCGTTCGGCGCCGGAGCGGGTGGAAGAAGACTGTGCAACGCCCATGGGTCTCAGCGTCGCACGCAATCAGTGGGGAGGCGCTTGGCTGGGTGGACAACGCCATTGCCAGGATCGGAGGTCGAACGGCGCAATCCCTGTTCAGCCCATGCTTCGAGATCGTCTACTCGATACACAATCCGCCCACCCAGCTTGTGGTAGGCAGGTCCGGTGCCGAAACAGCGGTGCTTCTCAAGCGTGCGGGGCGACAGACCCAGGTGAACAGCTGCGTCCGGGGTGCGCAAGTAACGCGGGCGTATTGGGGCTGGAACGGCGTCCATAAGAAATCTCCGCTAGGTGCTGGGGGCGGCGGCCAACTGCCGCCCCTCGCGGAGTGGAATGGCGCATCGGTGAGGCCGGGTGGGAGTGACAAGCTTGCAGGCCGAGCATCTGTCACCCCGGGCGCCGCTATGAGGCTGCCCCGTTCAAAAGGATGACGGGCGACCCCCGGCCTCAACTGAGGCGGCAATGGGGCGGAATGTGGGAAAGGACTTGCCTGTAGCCAGTCGACGCCAATCTTCTTGCTTCCGCCATAAGGCGCAGCGTGTGGCGTCTCTCGCTCGATCCTTTCCATGTGGCGCCCTTCAACGGCCGCATTTTCGGAAAGATCTGGGAAAAGGCGATCTCGTGGGTGCTGGCTCCTGCCAGCCGCGCATCCAGGATGGTCAGCAGCCTTGCCAACCGCTGACGCTGGTATGCGGTGGGAGCAATCAGAGGGTTGGCGGCACGGCGCTTTCGGCCCCACAAGGCAACTAGAAAGTCTCGCATTGCCTCGGTCCGGAGGAGCACGAAGCCGTCGTCGGGCAAGACGAAGATAGCAGCGTCTGATTGACTGTTGCGCTGAACCCAGAGTCGAAATCGTGCCGAACCAATCTGTAAGATGGAATGTTCCCCATCCGTACAGCTGCAATTGTGGGTCCTGACTTTACTCCAGGGTGGCTTTCCAAGAATCAGGCTGGTGCGTCTTTGGCAGATGATTGTCGTGCCGAGCACGCCTGGAGACCAGTGCGCGGGTTCCATAATTGGAGATTTTTCCGGATCGCAGGGGAAAACTAAGGCCCCACCGTCGAGCCAGACCCTCCCTCTCTTTCACGGCAAGTTCGGGGGCTAATGCAACGCGTTGCTCGGTTCTGGAGAAGTCCCGGCGGTAATCCGGGTTTCGTCGCAAAAATTCCTGCGCGAAATCAGCGTAATCGTGGTTCTCATATCGACCGTTCGTGTCGGGCGATTGCCATGATGTATTACCAGACATCCTCGGTCTCCCAACCTAAGGGGCACAGGGCCGGGATGCAGGCTCCGACTTCGCCAGAGCGACAGCAAGTCACCAATTTTTCAGTACATTAGCCGCAAGTGAGGATACCGAAATCGGGGTAGAATCACGTGAGAGGTCATCAATCGATCTCTGTGAACGCCTATCGTTGGATGGCCAGTTGCCGATAACCGGCACGGGCCATCCAGCGCGCACGCGCGAGATGAGTCTCGTAAACCGTTTTGGCCCGCTTAGGTTCAGCGTGCGCATCGATCTGAAAGATAATGGCGGCAACCTCCCGCCAATCTGCGCCTTCCGCAACGGCGTCGAGCAAGCGGAGATAAGTCACGAAGTTCCGCTCGTCATAATCGGTGATGGTATCAGCCTGAGGAGGACTAACCTCAAATCCAGTCGAGATCACTTACGTTCTACCCGGCTTGCGGCAGCGGCCCGTCAAGAATGCTTTATCATCATTTGCTTGCAGCGCGGTGACGAACCTTAGTGCCGGGAGAGGACAACAGATATCCGCCTACGAGCATAAGGGCGGCTTCCTTATCGATGCGATATTGCCATGAAAATATAGCAGCTTGGCGTGCAAGCACCGATTTGACGAGTATACTCCGTGGTTAAATACTCTGCAATGCCACTTTGTCAGTGGCATGAGCTTGCGTGAGACATTTGCGCTGAATCTCCGGCAGACCCGGGAAGCTGTGGGACTTTCTCAAGAGGAATTGGCTCACCGTGCCCAAATCGACCGCACTTATGTCAGCAGTCTTGAACGCTGCCAGTACGCTGCGACTCTGGATGTAATCGAAAGGCTGGCCAGGGCATTGAATGCCGACCCGGCCTCGTTGCTGCAAAAGCCGGTCGATCTTCATCAAAGCTAGGACCGCCAAGCTTTGATATGCTGGATCCGCGCGATCATCCACGCTCCGGAAACAACGGCAAGGTTCCAGCGCCAACCTCGTTGGACCGCGCCTCGCGTGTCAATTCGTAGGGGCGAAGGGCAGCGACGACGCGCGCAGTCAGGGTTTCGATGGCCACTTGCCGATTGAGCTTTCGCGTCGTTGTCATCACATCGCGTAGTGCATATCCGGGCGCAGTCGTCAGCGCGATTGCTATGACGTCGCGCAATTCATCGTTGTCGGGCCGAATCATCATGCACCCATGGGAACATAAATAGAACAGATTGGCAATCGCTTCTCCTCATGGCTCGGAGCGGCAACGTGCAATCTCTAGCGGATGACCGAGGAGCATGACGACTTGGCTCGCTTGCCGCTGATGACAACAAGTGTCGCCGAAAAATGGAAAGAACCCCGCCCGGCATGTGCCGGGCGGGGAGCCCCTGCGGGGGCTATTCGCCGTTCGTCTTCCGGCTGCGGGTCCAGATCAGGCTGAAGTTCTCGCCATCATCATCGGCGAAAAGGTTCGCGTAGATCGGAGCGACGAAACTCGGATCGTCCAGCTTGACCGAAAGGTAGTCGCGACCTTCCTGGCTCTGCTTGCTCCACGCGGCACCGATTTCGGCGCGGCCGACAAAGACTCGGTGCGAGGGCGCGTTTTCGCTTGCCTGTTCGCTTTCTTCGACGACGCGCACATTCTTCTGCTGCACGCTCATGGTGACGATTTCGCCCTTGTAACCGTTGGACGTCTTGGTGAAGTTGCCGATGTTGGCCATGATGAAATTCCTTTGCTGTTGCTCGAGCCTGCGCCCATCGCAGCCTCGATGGCTGGGCAAAGGCGGATGGGCGCGGCCGGCGCATCCCGTCAGGGACCGCAGCGAAGCGGAGGAGGGCAGCGGAGCGGGGCTATTTTGTTTCGCGATGCAAAGAGCGCGCGAGCGCTCGGCGGAAAATAGCCCCGCGCTGCGCCTTTGCGCCCGAGGCCGCGCAAGGGCGAAGCCCGGCAGACGCCAGACACGCCATGAACGAGGCAGCCGGTGGAGCAGGCGCTACAGCAATGGAAGAGGGACGAAGGCCAGCCTGACTTCGCGAGGCCGAACGAATGTGGGAGCTATCGGTTAAGCGTGACTGCAAGGGAGGCTGAATGCCATCCGTTGGAGCCGAGCAGCACAGAAAAAGGTGGTCTCGCGGGCTTCTTGGGACCGTGGCGAGCGATGCCATGGAGGCGACAAGTTGGAACGGTCGTGCACCATCTTGGCGCTGGCGCCGCGATCTTAGATCCCGGTCGGCCTGTGGCTCTGCTCCGCCATGATGCGAAATTCGACCGGACCCGTTTTCAAGGCAAAACTGAACGGAGGACAAGGCGGGAAGCGGGATCGTCCCGTTTCCCGCTCCACGACCAAAACCATTCAGGCGGCCAACGGCGCATTCTCCTCCAGGGCCGGCGCGTCGGGTCCGACCTCGATCCCGCGATCCCCACCGCCGCAGGTTTCCCTATCGGTATCGTCAGATTCGGTGAGCCAGCGCGCGCGATCGGCGGCGGCTACCGTCCCGACCCCGCCGCGCGCAGTATAGGCAGAAGGCGGGAATGTCATCCAGCGCGGCACCCACCGCTCGACCTTGGGGCGTTCGTTCGCGCCGGTCAGGTGGTCGGCGATCAGCCCCTTGAGCGTGGCGCCTTTTTCAGTCGCATTGGCGCTGGCGACGGCAGCGCCACCGACTTCGGACAGGATCGCCACCAGTACTTCCTTGTCGCGCAGAAGCCCGAAGAAGGCATCGTCGGCCTGCCAGTGATCAGCCATGTCGATGGCAAGGCGCGAACCGAGAAGTTCGATCAGCTCGCTGCCGATGGCAAGCGTCTCCGCCATGGCGAACGCCATGACCTGCATCACCTGTTCATCGCTCAACGCCAGCAGGCGCACCACCAGCGGCACAAGGTCGGCCCCATATCGGTCCTGACACAGACTCTCGCGCTCGACATCGAAGCCCAGCAGATCGAGAAGCTGTTTACGGCGCGCCGAATAGGCAGCCTCGGCGGAACAACAGGAAACGCTGTCATTTATCGCCGCGTTGCGGCTGAAATGATCCGCCGGTTTGACGCTCCAGTGAACCGAACCGCAGATCATGTGCGCAACGGCCACTCGCAAGGCGAGCGCGGAGTCGCTTGCCAGAGCCTCGCGCACTACGGCATGCCGATGAAGATCGACATAGCTTGCCAGCGTCGCAGTCAGTTCGGGCCGGTTTGGCTTCTCGTCCACCTGCTCGCCGCGCGCGCGTTTCGCCGCCGCCTGCGCTTCGCGGCGGGTCACATAGCCTTCGTGGAACACCGCCTCGCCATTGACGCGCAACTGAATATAGACGCGCCCGCCTTTTCGCTTCGACGCATGGTCATATTCCCAGATCGAAAATTGCTCCATGGGCGGGACGATCACCGCCTCGGCCCAGCCCGCTTCGAGATAGGCAGCCTTACGCCTTTCGACCTCGGCCATCTGCGCTTGCCAGAAAGCATCGCTGTCCGCGAAATAGCCATCCTCGCCAAACAGATCGGCAACGATCTGGCCGGAATAGCTTTCCAGATCAAACACTGCGACAGCGGTCGAAATCGACGTACCGCCGAACAGCCATGATTTGAGCTGGCTGCCGCGCGGGGCATAGGTTTCGGGATCGTCGAAGAGCGCCAGCCAAGCCTTTTGCTGCGCTTTGCTCGCGAGTGTCAGGTGACGCATGGTTGCGGCGTCGATCTCGTCGGCGCGGTAGGCTTCACGGATGCGCGGCAGGAGATTGCCGAGCGCGAGAATACGTTTCACCTGCGTTTCGGTGAGCGCGAAGGTTGCGGCAATGTCATCAACGCTGCGTCCTTCCTTCACGAGGCGGGTGAAGCTCTCCCATTGCGTGACCTCATCGGGTTCCTGGCGCAGCAGGTTCTCGATCATCGAGATTTCGAGCGCCTCGGCGTCGTCGCCTTCACCGATGACGATGCAGGGAAGGCTGCGTTCGCCGCCGCATTCCTTGGCGGCTTCGATACTGGCGAAATAGCGCCGCTTGCCCGCCAGTATCTCGAAATGCTCGGGTTTGCCGCCAACATCCCCCTTGGGGGAAGAAACGCTGCGGACGAACAGCGGCGACAGCACGCCGCGCGCCTTCACCGATGGTAATATGTCACTGACGTCGGGCAGCTTGCGGCCGCGCCGCATATTGAGGGCCGAAACGGAAAGTCGCTCGAGCGGAATCTGGTCGATCTGCATGATATTACTCCTTGTGGTTCGCTTGGACTGGGGTGGCCCCGCCCTCCGTTCGGGGGACTTGGGAGGCGAAAGGCGGGGCCGGTTGGTCCCGCATCGGACGGACGGCCAGATGCGGGCATCATTCGCCGCTATTGGCTTGGGGGCCTACGGCGGCGAATGTCTCCGCTCGCGCGACAGCGCCGCTTCCGCACGGGCAAGGTGATCGGGATGTTGGGTGATCTGGCCGCAAAGCCGCGCGGCTTCGGCATAGACCGAAAGCGGGTGCGTCGCGGCGAAGGAAAGATCGCGCTCGATGGAGAGGCCGAACGGCAGGCGCACCGAAACGATTTCGGACAGGCTGGCCGATCCGAGTTCCGGAAAACCGAAACCAAGATCACACAGACCGAACAGCGTATCTCCGTCGCCGTCGAGTTCGGAAAACAGCCAGGTCGCCGCGCCAACGGGATTGAAGAACTTGACGACCGGCAGGTGGTCGCCCTCGCATCGGCCATTGGCCAGCAGACTCTCACGAAGGGATGGAGTGAGAAGGTCCATGTCAGCGCCTCCGGTTCAGAACATTTCGAGTTGGTTGCGGGCGTTCGTGTCGAACAGCCCATGATCGGCGGGCCGCTGATCCTTGCGGGGCAGCAACGGCGCATTCGCGAGCACGGCGAGCCGGTCGCCCAACGTCACCGGGGCAACTCCGGGCACCAAGGTCTGGCAACCGGCCTCGGTGTCCTCGGCCTCGAACGCACGGCCACGCGCGGGCCAGTCAGTCTCCCTGCTCACGCCGCCTGCTCCTTGGCGGCAGCGTCGTATTGCAGCAGAAACTCGGCAGCCTTGCTGGCCTGACTGGCGGCCTTGAAGATCGCGCGATTGTCGGCGCGCAGCACTTCGAGCCAGCTGCCGAGATAGTCGGCATGGCGCACCGATGGTTCGATACCAAGCGCCGCACAGAGGAACGCGGAGGCCAGTTCGGCAACCAGTTCCTCGCGCGCGTAGGGGGCTGACCCGAAGCGTCCTGTCTGCTCGCGATCAAGCCGCGAACGGTGGCCGGTCCAGTGGCCCAGCTCGTGCAGGGCGGTGCGGTAATAGTCGATCTGGTGATGAAAGGCCGGTTGTGGCGGCACCATCACGAAATCGGCAGACGGCGAATAGAAAGCCTGTGCCCCGCCAATCCTGAAATCCGCGCCGCTGGCTGCGATCAGGTCTTCGGCAGCGCGGTGCAACTCGCGTTCGGGCAATGGCGCTGGCTCGCTGACCAGCCCAGCGGGCAGGCCGTCGCACTGCGCGGCATTGAATACAGTAAACCGTTTGAGAAACGGGATTGAGCGGACTTCCTCGCCGCTCTCGACCTGCTCGCGCCCATGTCCGTTATCGGCGTCCTTCGGAGTGAAGCGGTCGGCATAGAATATCGTGCGCCCGCGTTCACCCTTGCGAACGCAACCGCCAGCGGCCAGCGCCTGCCGAAAGGTGAGCCAGTCCTGCGAGGGATAGCCGCCCTCGATGACGGCTCCCCACAGAACAAGGATATTGATTCCCGAATAGGGACGCTTGGTCACTGCATTGTGCGGCAGACCCGGCGCGGCCTTGGCCTTGCTCCATGGCCTGACCCACGGGAATACGCCTTCTTCAAGCTGCCCGATGATCGTCGCTGTGACTTCATCGTAGAGCGAAGCGCGGGAACGCTCCCCGCGCGCGGCGCTGCGCGCCGCCCTTCCACGCCTGCCACCATTCCGAACCTTTGACTTTCCACGCGCCATCGTCGCCTCCCGAACCGCCCAAATCCGCACACCGGCCCCGGAAGGGGCGGGGTGGGCGGTGACAGCGACCAGAAAGGCGCGGGACGGCCAGCCGCACCCGCATGGAGCGAGTGGCTGAATGGTCAGCCAATCCCAAAGGGCTGCAATGGTAATGGAAGACCCGGTCCCGCAGGGCCGGGTTGCGGCTGGCCGGACCGTGCCTAGACGGGAGCGCCGCCCACCCCGCCACTTCCGCGGACCGCACCAACAACGCCGGCGCGCTCGCGCGCCGTCCGCAGCAACCTGTTCTTGCCGCCAATCTCGGCGAGCGGCCAGCGAGCTGCGAAAGGAACGGGAATGCGCACCCTGAATGAAGGCGTAAGCTACCAGTTCGAGAACCGGGCGCTCCGGCGGGGCCAGTCGTCGGGGAGGCCGGTTCTTGTGCCAGCGGCAGCCGTAATCAGAGTGCGTGCGGGGCCCGGAACGAGGATGCCGCGCCCTCAGGAGCGCATCGCCAGATGCGCGGAAATGAGCGCGTCATAAGCCCCGCTCCGATTGACGGGGCGTTGCGGGGTGTCCCCGCAGAAGGGGTAGCCGGAGACAGCGAAGCGGCTCAGGCTCAGGGGAAGGCCTTCCCCACCCCATGCTCCACCAGACAATCTTCCCACGGTTTGCAAATCTCCGGGGAGGCGTAAGACCTCCCCGGCTCAGTCCAGCGAGATTACACCATCGACAGCCTGCCATTCGGCAGGCCGTATCAACTGCTCATGAGCAATCCGGACCGACTGGATCTCCGCCTCGATTTCTCTACGCCAATGGTCGAGAAATCCGAACAGGACCGGAAAATCCGGCGCCGCATCATACTCCTGCCACGCAAAGAGCTGCACAAGCGAAGGATGGTCGGGAAGGAAATAATAGATTTCCGCAGTCGTCAGTCCGTACCCTTCAATTTGGGCAATAAAGGCTCGATCGCTCATTGCACTGTGGGCCGTCCAGATTGAGGCTGGTCGACCAGATGCATGGCCGCGAGTACATCATCGACAGAGACCGGGCTTTCGAGGTCCGGAGGTTTCCGTAACGCCGGATGATCTCTCACGGCATACTGATCGGAGGCCCAGGAGGCCAGGATTGCGCGCTTCACCTCGGGCTCAAGCGAGGGACTGCGAGCGACATCGAAGGGATGAAGGTAGCGTGAGAAAGGTTGCGACATAGGAACTTCCTCCTTTCTGGCTCGTCGCTAGTTGCTCACTGCGGATCGCTCCGCCCGCAATATTTTGGACTTCGCGCATCGCTCGTCAAGATGCTGAGAAGAGGCACCAATATTGGCGTTTGGCACTTGGCCCAATCGAGTGCCAAAAAAATTCTTCGGACCTCTTGAAGCCGTTTTTCCCCAAAACTAGATCGCGCGAGTCTCCTGCCGGAAGCGGGGGAGGCGCCTTTAGTCATATCGCTTGTACAATGGAGGTTATGCATGCATTTCCGCCCCTTGCACGATCGTGTGCTGGTTCGCCGCATCGAAGCGGAAGAGAAAACCGCAGGCGGCATTATCATCCCTGACACCGCGAAGGAGAAACCGACGGAGGGCGAAGTTGTCGCCGTCGGGCCCGGCGCGCGCGATGAAACCGGCAAGCTGGTCGAACTCGATGTCAAAGCCGGCGATCACATTCTGTTCGGAAAGTGGTCCGGCACCGAAGTGCGGATCGAAGGCGAAGATCTGCTCATCATGAAGGAGAGCGACATCCTGGGCATTATCGAGCACACCGCCGAGCTCAAGAAAGCGGCGTAATCGAGAAAGCCCGATCTTCAGTTCAACCGAAGGAAGAGAAAGGAGCAGGCCAAAATGGCTGCAAAGGAAGTAAAATTTGCGTCGGACGCGCGTGATCGCATGCTCCGCGGCGTGGATACGCTTGCAAATGCGGTCAAGGTTACTCTCGGCCCCAAGGGCCGCAACGTGGTGATCGAAAAGAGCTTCGGTGCTCCCCGCATCACCAAGGACGGCGTGACCGTCGCCAAGGAAATCGAACTAAAGGACAAGTTCGAGAACATGGGCGCCCAGATGCTGCGCGAAGTCGCCAGCAAGCAGAACGACAAGGCAGGTGACGGTACCACGACCGCTACGGTCCTGGCACAGGCCATCGTGCGCGAAGGCGCCAAGGCCGTGGCCGCCGGCATGAACCCGATGGACCTCAAGCGCGGTATCGACACGGCCGTCAATGCGGTCGTCCAGGATCTGGAAAGCCACGCCAAGCAGGTCTCGGCCAATAGCGAGATCGCGCAGATCGCGACGATTTCCGCCAATGGCGATGCCGAAGTCGGCCGCATCCTTGCCGAAGCGATGGAAAAGGTCGGCAATGAAGGGGTCATTACGGTCGAGGAGGCCAAGAGCCTCGAAACCGAACTCGAAACCGTCGAGGGTATGCAGTTCGATCGCGGTTACCTCTCGCCTTACTTCGTGACCAATGCAGAAAAGCTGAAGGTGGAGCTCGAGGATCCCTATATCCTGATCCACGAGAAGAAGCTGTCGAACCTCCAGGCGCTGCTGCCGGTCCTTGAGCAGGTCGTGCAGTCGAGCCGTCCGCTCCTCATCATTGCCGAAGATGTCGAAGGTGAGGCCCTGGCCACGCTTGTCGTCAACAAGCTGCGCGGCGGCCTCAAGGTGGCTGCTGTCAAGGCGCCCGGCTTCGGTGATCGCCGCAAGGCCATGCTCGAGGATATCGCCATCCTCACGGCAGGCAACGTGGTCAGCGAGGAGCTTGGCACCAAGCTCGAGAACGTCACGCTCGGCATGCTGGGCCGCGCCAAGAAGGTCATCATCGACAAGGACAACACGACCATTGTCGATGGCGCCGGCAACCGCGCGGACATCGATGCGCGCGTCAGCCAGATTCGGGCGCAGATCGAGACCACGACCAGCGATTACGACCGTGAGAAGCTGCACGAGCGGGTGGCGAAGCTCGCCGGCGGTGTCGCCGTCATTCGTGTCGGCGGCGCAACCGAGGTCGAGGTCAAGGAGCGCAAGGACCGTGTCGACGATGCGCTGCACGCGACCCGCGCCGCGGTCGAGGAAGGCATCCTGCCGGGTGGCGGCATTGCCCTGCTGCGTTCGCTTAAGGCCCTCGATGGTCTCAAGGCAGCGAATGACGACCAGCAGTCGGGCATTGACATCGTCCGCCGCGCGCTGCGGGCCCCGGCACGGCAGATCGCGGACAATGCTGGCGAGGATGGCGCTTACATCGTCGGCAAGCTGCTCGAAAGCGATGACTATAACCAGGGCTTCAACGCCGCGACCGGCGAATACGAGGATCTGGTGAAGTCCGGTGTCATCGACCCGGCCAAGGTCGTCCGCACCGCGCTGCAGGATGCAGCGTCAGTCGCCTCGCTGCTTATTACCACCGAGGCACTGGTCGCTGAACTGCCGAAGGAAGACACGCCTGCTCCCATGCCGGCGATGGATTTCTAATACGGCAGCTGGCCCCGGCGCTCGCGCCGGGGCCCTTCACACTCTTTCTGGTTCCAATCGGCATGCGGGGAGCTGGGCAATTCTCCCTGCCTGCTCCGTGCATGGAGGATTGAAACATGAAGATTGCCCAGATTGCTCCGATCGCCGAAAGCGTACCGCCGCGCCTTTATGGAGGCACGGAAAGGATTGTTTCCTACTTGACCGAAGAACTGGTCCGACAGGGCCATGATGTAACGCTATTCGCCAGCGGGGACTCAACGACCGCAGCGGAACTGGTTCCGATTACAGAGACCGCGCTCCGCCTCAATCCGTTGATTGTCGATGCCATTCCTCATCACATGATCCTGCTGGATGAGGTGGCGCGGCGGGCCCACGAGTTCGACGTTCTCCACTTCCATATCGACCTGCTGCATGCGCCGTTGACCCGCAGTTTTGCGAACAAGACGCTGACGACCCTTCACGGTCGTTTGGATCTTCCCGATCTTCAGCCCTTCTACCGCCGCTTCTCGGATATGCCGTTGGTGTCCATCTCGGACCACCAGCGTCAACCGATGCCGCCCGTCAACTGGGCGGGCACCGTCTACCACGGGCTTCCGCGCGATCTCTTGCCGGCCACACTGGAAGCAAAGGGAGACTATCTTGCCTTTCTCGGTCGCATTTCTCCTGAAAAGCGCCCCGACAGGGCAATTGAGATCGCTGCTCGTTCCGGCATGCCGCTCAGGATCGCCGCCAAGGTGGACAAGGCCGATCAGACATACTGGGATGAAATGATCGCTCCGATGATCGCGGCCAATCCCAATGTCGAATTCATCGGGGAGATCGACGAACATCAGAAGGCGGAATTTCTGGGCAATGCCCGTGCACTTCTGTTTCCAATCGACTGGCCCGAACCTTTTGGGCTGGTGATGATCGAGGCGATGGCATGCGGTACGCCCGTCATCGCCTTTCGTTGCGGTTCCGTGCCGGAAGTGATCGACGAAGGGGTGTCAGGTTACATTGTCACCGATGTGGACGAGGCGGTCCAGGCCGTGCAGCGGCTTGACGCGCTGGACCGTGCGGCCGTGCGAACGGCATTTGAAGCACGTTTCTCGGTCGAACGGATGGCCCAAGACTATGTGAAAATCTACAAGTCACTGCACAGAGGATATCTGGATGGCCTGGATGTCGACAGGTTAGTCGAAGCAGATCCGACACTCGAAAGTGAAGCCTGATTCAGGCGAGGGGAAGCGAGATGGATATGGCCGTAGCTGGTTCAGATTCTGCCCGGGCGACAGAGCCCAATGGCATCGCGAAAGCACCAACTCAGTTCTTCGTTCCGGCAACTGCCTCGTTGCATGAACGAAGACCGCGTACGCTCAAGCACGGCGATACGTTCGCGGTGTTCGATCACAGTGGGGATGCCATCAGCGGCCATGGAAGTCCGGAAGGGCTGTATCACCGGGATACACGCCATCTCTCGCATTTCTATCTGACACTCATGGGCGGGGTGCGGCCGATTCTTCTCAGTTCCGCATTGAGAGACGACAATGCGACGTTGACCTGTGATCTAACGAATCCGGATATCCACGATGAGGGCGGCGAATGCGTCTTGCGGAATGACCTCGTCCACATCCGCAGGACGCGCTTCCTCTGGAACGGCGTCGCATATGAACGGCTGTCGCTCTTCAACTACGACGATCAGCCGCATCGATTGTCAGTGGAGATCGGTTACGCCGCTGATTTCGCCGATCTGTTCGAGGTGCGCGGCACGGTTCGCCCAAAGCGCGGAGAGCGATGCTCTCCGGTGTTCGGTGATGACCATGTGGTGCTGAGCTATATTGGCCGCGACAATCTGACGCGTCATACCACTCTGAGGTTTTCACCGCAGCCACAGGTTATCAGCCACGATCAGGCTGTCTTCTCATTCGAATTGGGGGCAGGCGAGCGGCAATCCATTCTTATTGAGGTGCATTGCGGGGAAGCGGATCTGAACCAGGATCTGCGTACCTCTTTCATACGCTCGTTCCGGGCTGCAAGGAGGGCGTTGCGCGCATCTTCCTCGCGGGCTGCCGCAGTCGCATCATCCAATGAGATTTTCAATCAGGCGCTTCGCCGCTGTGTGGCGGACATCTACATGCTTGTCACAGACACGGAGCATGGCCCCTATCCATACGCCGGCATTCCCTGGTTCAGCACGATCTTCGGGCGCGACGCGCTTATTACAGCGTTGGAAACGCTGTGGATCGATCCGGAAATCGCTCGCGGTGTCCTGTCCTATCTCGCGGCGAAACAGGCAAAGGAATTCGATGCGGCCGCCGATGCAGAACCTGGCAAGATCCTCCATGAGGTTCGCCGCGGTGAAATGGCGGAATTGGG
This sequence comes from Alphaproteobacteria bacterium, assembly GCA_006226465.1. Taxonomy (GTDB): domain Bacteria; phylum Pseudomonadota; class Alphaproteobacteria; order Sphingomonadales; family Sphingomonadaceae; genus Erythrobacter. The sequence continues at coordinate 24,161 of SBHJ01000256.1, forward strand.
AGAAGTGCCGTTCCGCCACTACTACGGCAGCATCGATTCCACCCCCCTCTTTGTCATCCTGGCCGGCGCATACCTTCAGCGTACAGATGACGTCGAATTCGCCCGAGCTATCTGGCCGAATGTCGAAGCCGCCCTGCGTTGGATCCAGGACCATGGCGACCGGGATGGCGACGGCTATGTCGAATATGGCCGACACACGCAGGAAGGGCTGGCCAACCAGGGCTGGAAAGACAGTTACGACTCTGTTTTCCATGCAGACGGTCGCCTGGCAGCTGGACCGATCGCGCTCGCTGAAGTGCAAGCCTATGTCTATGGAGCGTGGGAAGCCGGGGCCGCGATGCTTGATCGACTGGGCAACGCCAAGGAGGCCCAGTCACTGAGAATGCGGGCCGAGGCGTTACGCGAGCGGTTCGACCGCGACTTCTATGACGAGGATCTCCGTACATACGTTCTTGCACTGGATGGAGAGAAACGGCCCTGCCGGGTTCGTTCGTCCAATGCGGGACACGTTCTCTTTACCGGGCTTGCCAAGCCCGAGCGCGCCGCTGCCGTCGTCGAGACATTGATGTCGCCTTCCAGTTTTTCCGGCTGGGGCATTCGTACGATTGCCACCACCGAAGCCCGATACAATCCCATGAGTTATCATAATGGTTCGATCTGGCCACATGATAACGCGTTGATTGCGGCGGGCTTCTCCCGTTATGGATTCCGGCTGGAGGCTTCGATGATTTTCGAGGCCTTGATGGGCGCTTCAACTTATGTCGACCTCCGCCGTCTTCCGGAGTTGTTCTGCGGCTTCCCCCGTCGTCCGGTACAGGGTCCGACCTTTTATCCGGTGGCCTGCATTCCGCAGGCATGGTCCGCGGCCGCGCCGCTCTTCCTGATTCAATCGAGTCTCGGCCTCAGTTTCGATGCGAAGGCCGAACACATCATTTTCAGCGAACCTGTTTTGCCGAACTTTCTGGATGAACTCCACATTCGCCACGTTCGCGCCGGCGATGGACGTGCCGACATCATGTTGAGGCGCTCGGGCGAGAAGGTTCTGGTCGATGTTCTGGATCGTACGGGCGACGTGCGAGTTCTGTCGATGGTATGATGAGGAAGAGCCATGGAACGACTGATCGTCATTTCTAGTCTCGTTCATGCCTTGGCTGAAGGCGAAGCCGAAGCGCATGGAGGTGGCCTGCCGCAGCCAATCGTATCGGCAATGGCAGGTCGGAATGCGCTGTGGTTTGGCTGGTCCGGCAAAGTCACCGAACGCTTTACCGGTTCGTTGAAACTCGAATGCCGCGACGGGATGCGGATGGCGAGTGTCGATCTGGACGCCGCCGATATTGATGAGTTCGTGAATGGGTATGCCAACCGGACATTGTGGCCGATGCTCCACGGCCGTACCGATCTTGCGGAATTCGAACGTCATTTTACGGACGGCTATGAGCGGGGCAATTCCCGTTTGGCCCGGTCAATTATGCCCTTAATCGAGGAGGACCACCTTGTCTGGGTGCACGATTATCCCTTGTTCCTGGTGGCAAATGAACTGCGCGCGTTGGGGTGCGACAACAGGATCGGCTTCTTCCTGCACACGCCCTGGCCGCACCGTTCGATACTGACCGCTCTGCCCGACCATGCCAGGATGGTTCAAGCCTTGCTGTGCTATGACGTGATCGGCTTTCAAACTGAAGATTACCGACAGGCCTTTCTCGATTATCTCGAAAGCGAACTCGGCATCTCTCCGACTGAGGATGGCCTGATCGAATTCGAAGGCCGCTGCATCAGGGTCCTCGCTCTGCCCGTAGGTATTGATGCAGCCGAATATCGAGATTTGCTGGCCAGCCCCGAGGCGCGGGCCAGCCATCAGGCTTCCATGGAAAGCGCGAATGGCAGGAGCATGATCGCCGGAGTCGATCGGCTGGACTTTTCAAAAGGGCTACCGCAGCGTTTTGCCGGTTATGACCGTTTCCTCTCCGCGCGGCCCGATATGCAGGAGCAGATTTTCCTGCTCCAGATCGCACCGCCCGCGCGCAATGACATTCCGTGCTACAGTCATATCCGCGAAGAACTCGAAGCTCTTTCAGGCCGCATCAACGGCAAACATGCGACCTCGAACTGGGTGCCGATCCGCTATGTGAACCGTGAGCACAGCAGGCAGCAACTTGCGGGAATCTTCCGGGCGGCCCGGATCGGGCTCGTGACTCCACTTCAGGACGGCATGAACCTTGTGGCGAAGGAGTTCGTCGCGGCACAGGATCCTGAAAATCCCGGAGTCCTTATTCTGTCGAAATTCACCGGAGCGGCGGCTCAGCTGAAAGAGGCGCTCACCATCAATCCATTCAGCGCTGACGAATTAGCGGAAGCTATCGAACAGGCGCTCAAGATGCCGGTCGCAGAGCGCAAGCGTCGCTGGCGCTCGCTATACGACATCGTGAACCGGGAAGATGCGGCTTGGTGGTGTGACAGTTTTCTCCAGCGACTGCGCGGCTCATCCGAAATCGAAAGGCCGGTGCTCTTGTCGCAAGCGGCGTAGGAGCAATTCAGGCGTTCTTGTAGGGCTTGTCCAAAAGCCATGTCTTCACGCCAGATCGGGCGCGGAGCTGAAAAGCCTGCCTTCGCGGGTCATAGAAGCGCGCCTCGTCCGACAGGATGAAGAGATTTGCGAGAGCAGAACGCCGATGCAGGAGGCACTGATTCAGATCAGTGCGCCGTCTACCACCTGATGGAAGAAGAGCTTCATGGATGGAGAGCTCTTACATCTTGTCTCTCTCAGCGCATGGGCTGCCAGCGCTCGCTTGTGGCGGTCCCGTAACTCCGATCGGAAAGCCGGATCGGCTGCCTGCCTTACGCAAATTAGCGTCTGCCAATTCGAGGCGTCGGCATGATCTTCATGCCGCTGAAAATGAAGGCCGGCCCAGTCTGAAAATTGCCTTAGGGAAGGGAAGCACGATGGATCAGAATAAGAAGTGCCGCAGAATACGGGTACTGAATCGGGTCTCGGTCAGAGGTCTCTATGCTGCGTTGCTCCTTGGCGTATCCGTCAGCGCAAGCGCTCAGGAAAGCGACAAGGAATCTACAGCCCCGCCGAGCCAAGCGGAGGCGACAGAAGCAGTTGGAGCATCTGTTGGTGAAAAAGCAGGTGATGAAGTCACCAAGAAGCGCGCCGAACTTCTTTCCGAAGCTGTGGAGGCGCTCCAGCAGACCAAACTTGCGATCGAGCATCTCGACAAGCAAGACGGAAAGAAAGCGCTGGATGCCCTCGCGACAGCTACGGGCAGGCTCGACATAATCTTGGCTCGGGATCCGGGCCTTGCGCTGGCGCCCGTTGATGTCGTGACCAGCCGCACAGACATCATCGCGACAGTCGCCGACGTCAGGAAAATCCGGGACAGAATTGAAGCGCTCGTGAAGGAGGGGCGTCTGCAGGACGCGCGAGTGTTGATGGAAACCTTCGCCAGCGAGATTCGGATCCACACCACCAATATTCCCCTCGCAACATATCCTGCCGCCATCAGAGGGGCTGCTCGTCTCATCGATCAAGGCAAGTTGGCTGAGGCTAAATCCGCCCTCAACACTGCTTTATCGACCCTGGTGATCGAGGAAGAGGTTCTGCCGCTTCCGCTTTTGCGTGCTCAGGCAATGCTGAGTGCCGCAGAGAAACAGCTGCAAGACGGCTCTGCGAAGGCGGCGGACGAAGAGTCAGAGAAATCGCAAATCGACCCCACCATCTTCATCGACAATGCCTCGTATCAGGTGGAGCTCGCGAGGGCTCTGACATACGGCAATGACAGCCTTTATGAGAAGCTTGCTCGGGACATAGAGGATTTGAAGAAGAAGGTCTCCGCCAAGAACGAATCGAGGGATCTGTTTGAATCAATAGATAAGCAGATCGATAATCTCGAAACGACAGTTAATGATTGACCAGAAGGAGGCGGAATTGTCCGACAAACCCTTCCTTGAAACTGTTCCCAGAAAGCTTCCCTGGATACTGGCAGCTTTGCTGGCGATCGCTCTCCTCGTTTGGTTCATTGGCCCGTTTGGCCAGGAAGAGGAAAAGGAGGTAACCTATGTTCCTGGCGCTAAGGATATCAGCGGTGGGGAATTGATAGTAACCGAACCTGATCCCCTTGCGGTCCCGGTGGAGCTGCCCAAGACGCCAATGACGCCTGTTCCACCTGAAAAGGGAGAGGCAGCTTCAGAACAATAATCGCGCCTCTCACTCTGCCGTTGCCCGATCCGCACTTTAGCCTCGCGCTGACCTTTCACATACTGGGTTGCCCGATATCGTGGTGGAGGCGCGGCTCTGGATGGCCTGGTGCAAGCGACTTTCGCGGGTTCCATCAAGACCACATAGACGTTCAAAACCTGCGTCGAATGGCGCGCGTATGAGCAGTGTCGCATTATGCGCACAGGGCGGGAGTTACGCGGCGCGCGGACACGCTGCATTTCGCCGAATTTTCGGGTTCACCAGGAATTGAAACAGGTCGTCCTTCACCTAAATCAGTGCTGAATAACAGGTTGGAGGACCCACAGTGAACACGATGAAGACATTCATTCTGCTCGCTGCCTTGACCGCGCTTTTCATGGGCCTCGGCTACATGATCGGCGGCTCCAGCGGCGCATTGATCGCGCTCGTACTGGCGGCGGCGATGAACTTTTTCACATACTGGAATGCGGACAAAATCGTATTGTCCATGCACAGGGCTCGCGAAGTGAACGCCACCAGCGCCCCTGAATTCTATGGAATGGTTCGTGAGCTCGCGATCCGGGCCGGTTTGCCGGTTCCCAAAGTCTATATTATCGATAGCCCTCATCCGAACGCCTTTGCGACCGGACGCGATCCCGGCCACGCTGCGGTTGCAGCAACGACGGGTCTCTTGCGCATGCTTTCGCACGAAGAGATCGCAGCCGTGATGGCGCATGAGTTAGGTCACATCCGCAATCGCGATACGCTGATTATGACGATGGTAGCTACGATCGCCGGCGCCATCTCCATGATCGCTAATTTTGGCTTCTTCTTCAGCAATGACAACAGGTCCAATCCCTTGGCGCTGCTCGCAGCAGTCGTGGTCGCACCATTTGCGGCGATGATTGTGCAGATGGCTATAAGCCGTACTCGGGAATTTGGTGCTGACCGTGCCGGTGCGGAGATTTGCGGCAATCCTGCGGCCCTGGCTTCGGCTCTGAGGAAAATCGCCTCCCCGGCCCAGAGGATTCCTAACCCGGTTTCCGAACGCAATCCCGCAGCGGCACAACTCTACATCGTGCCAACGCACGTTTCAGAGCTGTTCTCGACGCATCCGGCGACCGAAAGGCGAATTGCTGCTTTGGAGGCTATGCGGGGCCAACAAGCAAACCGAGTGAGGCGCCCCAATGCGATTGGGCGGCTTGGACGATGCTGAATAGTCAGTAGCCGAGGTTGCGCGCCGTCGGTGTTCGTCAGGGATCAATAGCCCGACAAACCGGCGGCGCGAAACCTAGGGGTGCTTTGGTTTTTCCATCTTTGCTAGCAACCCAGCAATATGTTCGTTCCAACAGCGCAGCGCTTCGCGCTTTTCATCTTTCCAGTCGTGACGCTGATAAATCCCTGCGACGCCAGCCCGTGATCCGCTAACGTGGTTCAGAACTGCTTCCGTGACTTCAAAGCGCACACCGAGTCTTTGAAAGCCCGTTGCCAATGTGCGCCGAAGGTCATGTAGGCGCCACGGCGGCATAGGATCACCGCCATCTTTCTCCAAAAGATGGTCCAGCTTCAACTTTCCCTTATGATAGCCGGTGAACGGACCGCCGGTAGACGTTGGGAAAACCTTGCCGCGTCGGGGCCAATTTTTCCCTCCTGCGACACCATCCAGAACGGCTACCGCGAGATCGTTGAGGGGAACGCTGTTTGGCTCTCCATTTTTCGTCCTTTCCCCCCTTAGCGTCCACATGCGCTCGGCTCTATCCAGCTCTTCCCAGGTAAGCCCCGCCACTTCCTCGCGACGTTGGCCCGTCGTGATGAGCAGGCGCACGATCGGCCCGAAGCAGTGATGCGTTTTAGGGGCTTGCTTCCATATCCGGGGAAGCTCCTCATCGGACAACCAGCGGTCCCTAGGCTTGACAGGAGGCGGTGTCTCCATGCCCTCCATCGGGCTACGTTCAATATCACCTCTGCTAACAGCCCAGCGGAACATGCGTCTCAAAACCGCGAAGACGTTGCGCTTGTTGGCAACTTGCTCAGCGGGCATTCGATCGAACACCGCCACGATGTCCGCTCGCGTAATGTGAGGCAGGGGCTTGTTGCTCAAGACCGGCTTTGCATGAAGCCGGAACGAACGCTTCACGAGAGTTATCCATCCCTTGCCCGTACATGATTGTGCGAACCGGTCGGCATAGTTGTCGAAGGCGAGATCGACGGCTTCCCGGCGTCGTTGTTTCTCCGCTTCGGTAGGGTCGGTGCCTTGCGCAATGAGCAAACTGAGCCGTTCAGCTTCAGCTCTTGCCGTAGTGGGTGTCCAAGGAGAACCATGTCCGCCGATCGTATACCGGCGTGTCTTGGATTCTCGCCCACCCATTCGATATTGCAGGATGTAGGATGCCGCACCGGATGAAGTGACTTTCATCCCGAAGCCTTTGATATCCTCGTCCCATAAGAAGCCGGCAACGCCAGCCGAACGCATCGCATCGACCGCGCGCTTACCTATTCTTCCTGTAGCCATTTTCGAGCCTCCTGCAGGTGCTTTCCAGCAATCACCCAGCAATCACCGAAGCGGAAAAAGCCGCCAAGAGACTGCTAGTGTAGCGCAGTAAGGCTTAGAAAAAAGGTCGAAAAATCAACGCTATGCTACGCCTCAGTGCGCTTCCAGCGAAAATACCACACCTCATGTCCTTGCCGTCGCGCCTTGGCCTCATAGCGGGTTTCGGGCCAGCCGCCGGGACGTTTCAGGAAATCCTCGGGCTTGTCGCACAACCATTGGAAATCCTCGCGCCCGTTCATCACCATCAGCGCCCAGCGCAGATAGACCGGGTGATCGGTGCCGAAGCGGAACTCGCCGCCCGGTTTCAGCTTGGCCGCGATCATGTCGACCGGCCCCTTGTTCATCATCCGTCGCTTGGCGTGACGCGCCTTGGGCCAGGGGTCGGGGTGGAGCAGATAGACGAAGCTGAGCGCGCCATCGGGAATGCGGGCGAGTATGTCGAGCGCATTGCCCATGTGCAGGCGAATATTGGGCAGGTGCTGATCCCGCACATGGCCGAGCGCGGAAACCACACCGTTGAGAAAGGGTTCGCAGCCGATGAAGCCATGATCGGGCAGCATGTCGGCGCGATAGGCCATATGTTCGCCGCCCCCGAAGCCGATTTCGAAATGCAGCGGGCGATCATAGCCGAACAGGCTTTCCGCAGTGATCGGCCCCTCTTCCGGGATGGAGATGGCGGGCAGCAGCTCATCGACAAGTTGCTGTTGGCCGGGACGCAGCTTGTGCCCCGACTGGCGGCCATAGAGACGGTTGAGGGTGGTAGGATCACCGGATTTATGCGCTGTCATGGGGCGGGCGCTTAACGATATTTGTCGCGAAAGGGAATGGGGCGATCGGGAGGTAAAAGTGATCCGCCCGTGAGGAGCTGTTTACGCACTTCAGCGGGCGCAAGGTTTCCCCTCCTATGCGCGGCGGGTGAGGGTGTAGGTCTTGCCGTTCCGGCGCACCACCGGAAAACAGAATCGGGGACCGCCGACCACGATGTCGGGCCAGCCGTGAATGCCTTTGGTTTTCCGGAACTCCGGTATGCCGCCCCGTTGGTAGAGCAGCCTCCACGCGCCGCCCGCCTGTTGACCGGGCGCCATCGGCGCCCGGAGCAAACAGGTTTAGAGTGCGGCCTTTAGTGCGTCGACCAGATCGGTGCGCTCCCACGGGAAGAAATCGCCGTTCGGGGTGCGACCGAAATGGCCATAGGCCGCGGTCGTGCGGTAGATCGGCTTGTTGAGGCCGAGGCCGGCACGGATGCCGCGCGGGGTCATGCCGCCGAGCCGATCCTGCGCGACCTTAGTGATCGCGCTTTCCAGCTTGTCGTCGGCGACCGTGCCGGTGCCGTGGGTGTCGACATAGAGCGACAGCGGCTCCGAAACGCCGATCGCATAGGCGATCTGGATGGTGCAGCGCTTGGCGAGACCGGCCGCCACCACATTCTTTGCGAGATAGCGGGTGACATAGGCGGCCGAGCGGTCGACCTTGGTCGGATCCTTGCCGCTGAACGCCCCGCCGCCATGGGGGGCCGCGCCGCCATAGGTGTCGACGATGATCTTGCGGCCGGTCAGGCCTGCGTCGCCATCCGGTCCGCCGATTTCGAAGCTGCCGGTCGGGTTTATGTGATAGACGGTTTCATCCGACAGTAGTTCGGCCGGAACGATGTCGGCCACGACTTTCTTCACATAGGCCTTGAGCTCGGCTTCCTTTTCGCCCGCGTCATAGCCCGGTGCGTGCTGGGTCGACACGACGACCGCCGTGCATGCGGCCGGCTTGCCGTTTTCGAAACGCAGCGTGACCTGACTCTTGGCGTCGGGTTCGAGGAAAGGCGCCGCGCCCGAATGACGGTCGGCGGCCATGCGGTGCAGGATGCGGTGGCTGTAATAGAGTGTCGCCGGCATCAGGTCCGGCGTTTCGTCACAGGCGAAACCGAACATGATGCCCTGATCGCCCGCGCCTTCGTCCTTGTTGCCGCTGGCATCGACGCCCTGCGCAATATGGGCGGACTGACCGTGCAGATTATTTTCGAAGCGCAGCGTCTCCCAGTGGAAGCCTTCCTGCTCATAGCCGATTTCGCGCACCGTATTGCGGACGGTCCGTTCGATCTCGTCCAGCGCGCCGGGAGCCCATGCGCCATCCTCATAGACGCCCTTGCACCGTATTTCGCCCGCGAGCACGACGAGCTGTGTCGTGGTCAGGGTTTCGCAGGCGATGCGGGCCTCAGGATCCTTCGACAGGAACAAGTCGACGATCGAATCGGAAATCTGGTCGGCGACCTTATCGGGATGGCCTTCGGAAACGCTTTCGGACGTGAACAGATAATTTTGACGCATGGTTGTCCCAGTCAGTTGCTGTATCTGCGTATAAAGAAGTCTTTATGTGCGGTAGGTGCCTTAGCGCCGGAACCGCGTGCTTGCAACGGACAAAGCGACCAAGGCCAGCGCGAGGGCGAGGGGCAGCAGGTTGCCGAAGCGGGCGAACGGCGTGGGCGACAGGGCCGGGGGCAGGGTGGCGTTGATCGCGCCGCCCTGATGCAGGGGAATCTGTGCGATCAGACGGCCATGGCCGTCGATCACCGCCGAAATGCCGGTCGGGGTCGATCGGATGATCGGCATTGCTTCCTCGATCGCGCGCATTCTTGCCTGCGCCAGATGCTGGGGCGGGCCCCAGTCGCCGAACCAGGCGTCATTCGAGGGATTATAGAGGAAGGCGGGGCGATTCTGGCGGTGGATCACTTCGCCGGAGAAGATGATTTCGTAACAGATCTGCACGCCCATTTTCATCGCGGCGCGATGCGTTCCGTCCGCAGGCAGGAGCAGCGAGCGCGGGCCGGGACCGGGCCAGAAATCGGTGTCGCCGGGCACGAGGCGGGATAAGCCGAGTGGTTCGAGGAAGGCGCGCATGGGCAGATATTCGCCATAGGGGACGAGATGTGCCTTGTCATAGCGGGCGGGCAGGCGCGCGTCGGGTGTCACCACCCACGCGCTGTTATTGGCGCCGATCAGCGTGCGGTCGGTGTAGAAGCCTTTGCCGCGATCGCGGAAATAGACTTTCGCGCCGCCGGTCATCAGCAGGTCGTGCGGGCCGAGCAGGCTGGCGACGCGGGCCAGCCACTCCGGCTCCATGTCGAGCCAGGCGGGAAGCGCTGCCTCCGGCCAGAAGACGAGGCGGGGGCGGTTCGCAGAAGAGGGACCGGTCAGTTCGGCGAGCTTGGCGAAATTCACCTGTTCCAGCGCGGCGTCATATTTTTCGTTCTGGTTGATATTGGGTTGAACCACGGTGATGGCGGTGCCGGGAGCTTCGGAAGCGCCGGGCAGGTTGGTGAAACCCAGCACAGCGATCGCGCCGAAGGCCGCCAGCATCGGCAGACCGGTCCGCCAGCGTTTTCCTGCGAGGGCGAGCATGGCTCCGCCAGCGAGCGCGGCAAGGCCCGAAAGACCATAGGTGCCGACGATCCGTGCTGCCTGATCCACGCCGGTGCCGAGCCAGATCAGACCCAGCGGATCCCATGCAAAGCCGGTGAAGAGTGTTGCCCGGCCATATTCGCTGATGATCCAGAGCCCTGCGAACAGCGGTGCGGCGGGCAGCGCCGGGCACCGTTCCCGGGCGAGGCGCAGGGTCAGCGTTACCAGGCCGGGCCAGACTGCAAGATAGAGGGAGAGCGCGACCACCGCGCCATATCCCAGCCAGTGCGGCATCGCATCCTGAAAGGTGAAGGCATGGGCGATCCAGTTCAGCCCGACAGTGAAATGACCAAGGCCGAAACACCAGCCGGTAAGAAAAGCGCGCTTGCGGGTTTGGGCTTCCCCGGCCAGCCAGAGCAGCAGCGCGATGCAGGCGAGTGCGAGCGGCCAGAGCTGGAGCGGAGCAAAGCCGGTCGCCGAAAGCGCGCCCGCCAGCAGAGCGAGGAGGAGCGGGTGGCGACGCATGGCTTCCATGATAATCAGGATGACAGGGCAGACGCGGCCACGGGCGCGCGGGCGCAACTGTCATTCGCCTTGTCGCCTCCGCCGCCCAGCATTCCCGCGACAAGAAAGCCGCTGACCAGCAACAGAAGAAAACCGGCCGACAGCCAACCCAGATATTTCTCGATAAAAGGTTTGATCGCCGCGCCATATTTCCAGAACAAGGCGCCCACCAGCATGAACTGGAACGCGCGGGAAAGGACGCTGGCCCAGAGGAAGGTGAACAACGACAGGCCGATGAACCCGGCGGTGATGGTGATCAGCTTGAACGGGATCGGCGTGGCCCCCTTCAACAGGATGATCTCTGCGCCATATTCGCGCAAATAGCAGGCGGCGACAGGGAATTTTTCGGAAAGCCCGAGCGCCGAGAGCATGGCTGCGCCCACGCTTTCGTACAGGAAGTGACCGATCGCATAACCGAAAAGGCCGCCGACAACCGATGCCACCGTGCAGACGAAGCCGAACCATAGCGCCCGTTCCGGCCGGGCGAGGCACATCAGGCCCAGTAGCGGGTGCGGCGGGATCGGAAAGAAGCTCGATTCCATGAAGGAGATGGCGGCGAGCCACCTGTCGGCATGACGGTGTGCGGCCTTGGCCAGCATCCATTGATAGAGGCGCGATAGCATCGGTCGGGGAGGTAGCCGAAATGCTCCGGGGAGGCCAGAGGCGAATTGTGGCAGTGGGCAGGGAATTTTCGTCGGCGGGTCCCATGCCCTTGCAAGGGCAGGGTGGGGACGGAAATTGACTTGGCCCTGCCGGGATGACATCTTCTTTCCATAATGATCGGTCTTGTAACCCTTTCGCGCTCCACCCTTCGTGGCGGTCAGCTTCTCGCCGGCATCTAGCCCCCGGGACCGGTGCGTTGCAGCCCGGGACCGGGGGCGAACGCGAAGAACCCTATGTGAAGCAAAACAGGCGGCCCGCCCGATTTACTGGAACGGGCCGGACCGAAAACACAAAAGAGAGGAAATCCGTACCATGCATAATCATGCGACGGCTGCCCGCCCGCCCATCCACATGATCGACCGGGAGGCGGATGCGCTGGCTGGCCTTGCGCTCGAAGCCGAAGCACGCTTGCCGCAGGTCAGCGCTTTGCTGCTTGATGAGATTTCGCGTGCCCATATTCATGGCGAAGGGAAAATTCCCGAAGATGTCGTCACCATGATGGCGAGTGCCGAATTTATCGATGAGGCGACGGGCGCCAGCCGGACGATTCAACTGGTCTATCCGCGCGACGCGGATATCTCTTCGGGACGGGTTTCGATATTGACGCTGGTGGGTGCCGGACTGATCGGCCTGCGGGAAGGGCAGTCGATCCGCTGGCCGGATCGTAGCGGCCGGGAACGGATGCTGTCCGTCGTCAAGGTCCGGCGCGACTGATGGTGCCGGAGGGCAGAGCAGGGGCGATCCTGTCGCACCTGCGTTCGCACCGCCTTGCGGGTTATGCGATGGTGCTGATCCTGATTATCGGCACGGTAGAGGTGATCGCGAGCGTCCTGTTCTATGAGGCGATCGATCGGCAGGCGCTGCGCGAGGACCATGCGCGGCGCGTTGCCGAATTGCTGGTGGTCAGCGACCGGGTTCATCGGCTGGCGCCCGGCGATACCGCCGCGACCATGACGACGCATCATCTGGATGCGGCCACAGCGACGGCGCCGGCCATCGTCCGATCCGGTGCGGCGGATGAAATTACCGAAATCCACGACCATATATTGAGGTGGGAACCGGAGCTGGCCCGGCGTTCGCTGGCCCTCGATGTCGAGCGCGGATCGGACGGTGGGCGCGATCTGGTGGGATCGATGCGTCTGGGCGACGGAATATGGCTGAATTTCCGGTCGCGCGATCTGTCGACCGGCTGGCCGATCGTGCTCAGGGCGACGGCGATGACGTTACTTATCACGGTGATCTGCCTTGCCATCGGGTTTTACGCGCTGCGTTTGCTGACCGAGCCATTGCGCAGGCTGTCCGCGGCGGCGGCGGAGATGGGGCATGGCCATATGGTGCGGTTGCGCGAAGCCGGTCCCTCCGATTTGCGGGAGCTTGCCCGCTCCTTCAACGATATGCAGGCCCGGATCGAAGGATTGACTGATGATCAGGCGCGGACCTTCGAGGCGATCAGCCATGATCTGCGTACGCCGCTCAGCCGTCTCAAACTGGCCTCGGATTTCGTCGCGGAAGGAGAGGTGGCGAAGATCGTCAGTTCCAGCGCCGACGAGATGGAAGCGATGTTACGTTCGCTTCAGCGGTTTCTTTATGCGCAGCATCTGGAGTGTGACCCCGAACCGGTCGACCTGACCGCAGCGACTCGGGATCTGCTGGCACCCTTTGGCGAGCGCGCGAAATTAAAGGCCCCTGCGCGCGTTGAAGTGACGACGTGGCGGGAGCCGTTGTTGCTGGCGCTTCAGCCGCTGGTGGAAAATGCGCTTCATTATGGGAATCGGGCCGATCTGCGTATCGCTTCGGCGGGTGAGGACTGGACGATCGAGATCGCCGATGACGGGCCGGGTATTCCAGAGGATTGCTTCGAGAAGATATTGGACCCGTTTTTCCGCCTCGACAGTGCGCGGGCCCGGGATACTGCCGGTTTCGGGCTGGGTATACCCACCGCGCACCGGTTGCTGGAGCGCTTCGGTGGTAAGCTGGAATTCCGCAACGGTACGATGGGCGGGCTGATTGCCCGGGTGACGGTGCCAAGGGGGTAAGGGGCTGCCCGGTAATGCGCCGGGGCGAGGGGCGCGCTGCCCGGTCCTCTGCCTGACCTACCGACTTTGGTCGAATTGCGCCCTGCGTTGAAAAGGGGGATAATGAAGCGCAAAATAGATCAGCGTTAGTAGAGACGTCAGGTGAACCATGGATAAACATAAGGGCTACGACCGCGCCTATCAGGAGAGCATGAACGACCCGGAAGCCTTCTGGCTTGATGCGGCGACTTCGGTGGAGTGGGACGTGCCGCCCGCGCGGGCCTGGACGGAGGGAGCGGGCTGGTTTGCGGGCGCCATGCTCAACACCTGCCATAATGCGGTGGATCGCCATGTCGCGGCCGGGAACGGCGCCCGCGCGGCGGTCATCTACGAAAGCCCGGTGACCGGGCAGGCCCGCACCTATAGCTATGTCGAGTTACGGGATCAGGTGGCCGTTACGGCGGGCATGCTTGCGAAGCTGGGCGTGGTGAAGGGGGACCGCGTCGTCATCTATATGCCGATGATCCCCGAAACATTGTTCGCGATGCTGGCCTGCGCGCGGCTGGGGGCGATCCATTCAGTGGTGTTCGGCGGTTTCGCGGCGCCCGAGCTGGCCAAGCGTATCGACGACGCGCAGCCGAAGGTTGTGCTCACCGCATCCTGCGGGATAGAGGGGCAGAAGGTGTTGCCTTACAAGCCGCTGGTCGATCATGCGCTGGAGATTGCCGGGCATAAGGTTGATCATGTCATATTGTGGCAGCGGCCGCAGGCACAGGCCGAGCTGATCGCGCCGCGGGACCTTGACTGGGCGGAACAGGTGGCGGTGGCGGAGCCTGCCGGATGCGTGCCGGTGGCGGCGACCGACCCGCTTTATATTCTCTACACTTCCGGCACCACGGGCACGCCCAAGGGGGTGGTGCGCGACAATGGCGGGCATGCGGTGGCGCTGTGCTGGTCCATGGCGAATATTTATGGGGCGAAGCCGGGGGAGGTATTCTGGGCCGCGTCCGATGTTGGATGGGTCGTCGGGCATAGCTATATCGTTTATGCGCCTTTGCTGGCGGGCTGCACGACAGTGCTGTTCGAGGGCAAGCCGGTGGGCACGCCGGATGCGGGCACATTCTGGCGGACCATTGCCGCGCATGATGTCGATATTTTCTTTACCGCGCCGACAGCGATTCGTGCGATCCGCAAGGAGGACCCGGAGGGCCGGTTCATCAGCGAGATCGGCACCGGCAAGTTGCGCGCGATGTTCCTTGCCGGGGAACGGGCCGATCCGGAAACCATTCACTGGGCCGAGGATCAGCTCGACATGCCGGTGATCGACCATTGGTGGCAGACGGAACTGGGCTGGGCGGGGCTGGCGACCTGTTTCGGCCTGGGCGACACGCGCCGCAAGGCGGGGAGCGCCGGTTTTCCGGTGCCGGGCTATCGTTTCGAAATATTGGACGAAAATGGTCATTCCGTTCCGAACGGCCAATCGGGCAGCGTTACCGTCAAGCTGCCGCTGGCGCCGGGCAATTATGCCAGCCTGTGGAACAATCCCGCCGGTTATGCCAAGGCGTTCGAGACGTTCGAAGGCTATTATGAAACCGGCGATGCCGGGCATATCGACGCGGACGGCTTCGTCAACATCATGGGGCGGACCGACGATATCATCAATGTCGCGGGCCATCGCCTGTCCACCGGGCAGATGGAGCAGATCGTCGCCACCCATCCGGCCGTTGCCGAAGGCGCGGTGATCGGCGTCGACGATGTGTTGAAGGGCATGATTCCGATGGCGTTCGTGGTGCTGAAGGCCGGTCAGTCCGGTCATGCCGCGATGGAGAAGGAAATCGTCGCATTGGTGCGGGACGAACTGGGGCCGGTCGCCGCATTGAAGCAGGTGCATGTCGTCGATGCGTTGCCCAAGACGCGATCGGGCAAGATATTGCGGGCGACGTTGCGCAAGATCGCCAATGGCGAGGATGTCGCCACTCCGCCGACCATCGAAAACCCCGATGTGTTGCGGCAGATACGGGAATTATTTCCCGTGGCGGCATGAGAAAATGTTCCTATTTGGTTATTTTATATTGACATCGTGACGCTCATTCGGTACATAAGGGCATAGTCGGAAAATGTGAGTCGCACCGATGCGGTGCAAAGAGAAAGGGCTGACCTTCGGGTCGGCCCTTTCTCTTTGCCGGCGGGTGCGGAACCGGAGGCAAGATGGCGCGGGTGGGACAGGGCGCGGGAATTGAGGACGTATTCGGCGCGGCAGTGCCTGGGGGCGAGGGAGGCGGTGGTGACAAGGTCAGCGTGCCTGTGCCTTCCTCTCAGGGGCTGGTGTTGGGCCGGGGCCGGGGGGCGGATGGCGATCCGGCCCGGCCGCAGCGGCGCAAGACGCCGAAACATGGCTGGACGCAGCGGCGGCGGGCGCGGTTTCTGGAGACGCTGAAGGCGACCTGTAATGTCAAGGAAGCCTGCAAGGTCGTTAATATGGGTCTGTCTGGCGCTTATGAGCTGCGCAAGCGCGATCCGGGGTTTGCGGCCGAATGGGCCGAGGCGCTGGAGCAAGGCTATGCCGAACTGGAGATGTTGTTGCTGCGGCAATCCATTCACGGCAGCGAAACCACCGAAACCATCGATGATGGCGGTGGGAGCGGGCGCAGGCGCACCAAGACGGTGCACAGCTATCCCCACGCGATCGCGCTGCGCCTGTTGTTCGCGCACAAGGGTGCGGTCGATGCGTTTCGCGACGAGAAGGGTATCGACCGCCCCGGCAGCGATGCAGTGCGCGAGGAAATTCAGCGGCGGATCGATGCGGTGCGGGAGCGGACATCGGACAGGGACGATTGCGGCCCGGGCGCAGCGGGGGGGCATAGCGCTGGGCGCGCTGTGGGCATGGAGGCAGGCCGGGAAGGCGGCGATGGCGGGTTCCCGGCTCAGCAATGGGGTGATGAGGCGGATCGGGACTGCCATGGCGGAGGGCGCGAAGACGGCCGCCGCGAGCAGGAGAGCCGCGGCGATTGGGGGCATGGCTCCGTGACCACGCCCCTGCACGGAGAGCAGGGTGTGGGTGAAAAGGGGCCGGATGAGGAGGGGGCCGAGCGGGAGCGGCCGATGGGGAATAGCAGGCGAGATGAGGATGCATGAGCCGGTCGCAATGGGAGGAACTGGCGGACTGGCCGCCGGAGAAGCTCGTCGCGTTGCTCGATCAACTCGGCGAGGTCGGGCGTGCGACCTTGCTGCACGACTGGGCGGTCCATGCGCGGCCCGAGCAGCTGCCGCCGCCGGGACACTGGCGCATCTGGCTGATGATGGCGGGGCGTGGATTCGGCAAGACCCGTGCGGGGGCGGAATGGGTGCGATCGGTCGCGGAGCGGGACGGCAAGGCGCGCATCGCGCTGGTGGGAGCGAGCCTGCAGGAAGCACGCGCCGTGATGGTGGAAGGCGAGAGCGGGCTGCTGGCCATTGCGCCCTGGTGGGACCGGCCGGTCTGGCATCCGGCGCTGCGGCGGCTGATCTGGAAATCGGGGGCTCAGGCGATGCTGTTCGGTGCGGCGGACCCGGAATCGCTGCGCGGACCGCAATTTACCCATGGCTGGGCCGATGAACTCGCCAAATGGCCCTATGCGGAAGGGGCGTGGGACAATCTGATGCTGGGAATGCGTCTGGGCACCTTCCCGCGCGTGCTGGTGACGACCACGCCACGCCCGGTGCCGCTGTTGCGGCGGCTGGTCGGGCAAGGGGGCGTGGTGCTGACGCGCGGGGGTACGCGGGATAATCGGGCGCATCTTTCTGCCGCTTTTCTGGAGGCGATGGAGCGTGATTATGGTGGCACCGCGCTGGGGCGGCAGGAACTGGACGGCGAATTGATCGAAGAGCCGGAAGGGGCGTTGTGGACGCGCGCGCTGATCGAGCGGTGCCGGGTCCGGCCCGGAGGATGGGCGCAAGATAGGGAGGGCGCGCTGGTCCGGGTGGTGGTGGCGGTCGATCCGCCTGCGAGCAGCCATGGCGATGCGTGCGGGATCGTCGCCGCCGGGCTGGGCGGAGACGGTCGCGCCTATGTGCTGGAAGACGGATCGATTGCGGGAGCGAGCCCGGAACGCTGGGCGGCGCGGGTGGCGGCGCTGGCGATGCGTCTCGGTGCCGAACGGGTCGTGGCCGAAGCCAATAATGGCGGGGACATGGTGGCGAGCGTGTTGCGCGCGGCGCAGGCCGGGTTGCCGGTGAAGCTGGTCCATGCGAGCCGGGGCAAAAGCGCCCGCGCCGAACCGGTCGCAGCGCTGTATGAGCGGGACAGGGTCGCCCATATCGGGGCTTTTCCTGAGCTGGAGGACCAGATGTGCGGGATGATGATTGGCGGCGAATATTGCGGGCCGGGGCGGTCGCCCGACCGGGCCGATGCCCTGATATGGGCGTTGGCCGAGCTGATGCTGGGTAGCAGGCAGGGGCAGCGGATCAGCAGTCTTTTTTAGGGTCAGGACCCATTACTGACACCGTTGAGGCGTCCAAATGGCGATCCTATCGGGCCGAATGGCCCGCTGGGAAGGCTGGTTGCCTTTCCAAG
>SBHJ01000086.1 GCA_006226465.1 Alphaproteobacteria bacterium
AGCGGCAGCGCATTGCGACGTTCCTGCAAGGCCAGCACCACTTCGCTGACACCCAGGTTTTCGACGAATCGTCCAAGGTCATGGATCGCTTCACGCGGAATCGCCTCTTCCACCACGCGATGTCCTTCGTTCATGGCGATGTAAGCAACCACAGCAAAGCCACTTTCGGGCCGATCACCAAGCTCACGAACCCGCTGCGCGCGATCACCCGCACCCAGTACCATGACCCGGCGACGAAATGCAGACGAACCGAGAAAGCTATTGAGCAGCAGCCGGTCGGAAACCATGAAGCCGACAGTCAAGACCATCATGTAGAACAGGGTCGAGCGCCAGAATGTGATGTCCGAGATCACGAATTCGACCATGGCCAGCGCCAGTATCGAGAGACTGATTGCGACCAGCAACCGAGCTGCAGCATATCGCAATGAGCGCAGCGCGTTGGGACCGTAAACCCCGACCGAAATCATCGCGAGCCAGACAACCAGCCCCGAACCAGCAAGCGAGAGCCAGCGCTCGCTGAACGGACCCATCTCCATGCCGATCTGAGAAGCACGAACCTGCCAGGCAAGTTCGCCCGCCAAAATCAACAGGGCAAAGTCAAGCAGGCCGAGCAGGATCACGGCATGGGGAATGTAGTGTTTGAATAGACGGATCATTTGTCCCGCGCTCGACTGCCTCAATTTCAAGCGACCGATACGTGAGAGAAATGAAATGTCGGTAAACTTTACAGTGCTTTTCTTGAGCCTCGATTTCTGCGGCTTGCGAGGCTTAACACCAGGTTAGTGACGATGTCTCAGCGACTTTCCGCAAGCGGACGGAAATCGAACGGAGACAGACCACGGGTCATGCGATCGATATTGAGCGGCGCACCGCGCGGCGGAAGCGAACGTTGCCGACATGCTTCAATGTGGCAGCGTGCGCAGCCCATGCCTATTTGTTGCGCCTCCGCAGGATCGAGTCTTAGGCCCTTGGTTGCTGCAAGGTCGCTCGCCAACCGCGCCTCGACACCCAGCACAATAACAAATCTGGCATCGCCGCTCGCCCCAGCGGCTTCGACCGTTCGGGCCATGGTAAGCCAATGGGCCGGACCGGCATCGACGCCATCCACCATCACTGGTTGGACACATATTTCTCCGCGCCTCTCGAACGCCTCATGGATGGCCCAAAGCGGGCAGCTCGCCTCTGTCTCGAGAATGGTCGCCCCGCTTGCACCAGAGAACCGCTTGGAGAACTGGCCTGCGCGATCAACGCGCGCCATGAAGAACGGTAGGCCGCGCTGGCTCACGCGCTGCATGGTGGTGAGGCGATGTGCAAGCTGTTCAAAACTAACCCCAAAACGGCGCTGCAAGACATTGAAATCATAGCCGGTCTGGTCACATGCGCGCAGGAAGCGACCATATGGCATCAACAGGGCTGCGGCGAAATAACTGGTAACATGTCGTTCGAACAACTGCCGCGAGGCATCATCGGGCAATTGCGCACCAACAACCAGGCTGGCGATGGCCTCGCGCTGCTCCAATTGCGCGATCTGCAGCGCAATATGAAAATTGCGTGAGGATCGGTCGAGCATCTCGGATAACTGCAGCTGCCGGGCATGCAGGTCGAGCCGTCTGATTGCTCCGGGCATGATATCCAGCGGTAGTATCCGGACCGCAAGCTGGTGCTTCTCTCGCAATCGATCGATCAAGGCGCCGTCGATGTCGCTGCGCGACAGGCGCAGCTCGTCGGCAAGTTCTTCCGCGGCATGGTCCAGATCGGCAAAATGGTTGCGCCAGCGTTCGATTTCGCGTCGTGACGCGGTCATGGGATCGCTCGATCTCTGCAGTTCTGGCCCGCTGCGATCGAATAATCGGGCAAAGGCAGCCGCCGCCTGCGGCGCTGCGGCGAGGAACTCGCTCACCTCGTCCCGATCAATTCCCAAGTCCGCAAAGCGTTCGTCGGACAAACGCCGTGCCAGCCCGTCAATCCCGCCAATGGCCTCTTCCTCTCGCAGCGCGCGCGGATCGAAGTCGAACTGCTCGATCACCTGCACCAGGACCCGTGCCGAAAGCGGGCGCTGGTTGCGTTCGATCAGATTGAGATAACTGGGTGATATGCCCAATGCGCTCGCCATAGCAGCCTGCGTCATTCGCGTCCGCTTGCGTAAGCGGCGCAGAGCAGGTCCGGCGAAGACCGACGTGTCGGACATAGATCACCTGTAACTTTCTTTACATCTTCACAAACAAATATCGCCGATATCGCTCAAAAAGACAATAAAGTTTGTAATTTTTTCTGTCCCAACCGCGCGGCAGCGGTCAATCTGCCCTCAAGGACAACCTCCCCAGGGAATCAGGAGAAATTATCGTGACGTATCAGGCCACCATCGAACAATTCCGCACCACTATCGCAAGCAACGGGGCTTCGTGGAATGCGATCGATGCGGAATCGGCAGCCCGGATGCAGATCCAGAATCGGTTTCCCACCGGCCTCGACATCGCGAAGTACACTGCGAAGATCATGCGCGCCGATATGGCGGCCTATGATGCCGACCCGGCGAATTACACCCAATCGCTCGGCTGCTGGCACGGGTTCATCGCGCAGCAGAAGATGATCAGCATCAAGAAGCATTTCGGCAGCACCAAACAGCGCTACCTCTACCTTTCTGGCTGGATGATTGCCGCCCTGCGTAGCGAATTCGGCCCCCTTCCCGACCAGTCGATGCACGAAAAAACCAGCGTTCCTGCGCTGATTGAGGAACTTTACACCTTCTTGCGCCAGGCTGACGCCCGTGAACTGGGCATGATGTTCCGCGACCTGGACAAGGCGCGCGAGCGCGGCGACGAGGTCGAAGCAAAGCGGATCGAGAACGCAATCGACAACTACGAAACGCACGTCGTGCCGATCATCGCCGATATCGACGCCGGCTTCGGCAATGCCGAGGCGACCTACCTCCTTGCCAAGAAGATGATCGAAGTTGGCGCCTGCGCGATCCAGATCGAAAACCAGGTGTCCGACGAGAAGCAGTGCGGCCACCAGGACGGAAAGGTCACCGTACCGCACGAGGACTTCCTCCAGAAGATTCGCGCAATCCGGCATGCCTTCCTCGAGCTGGGTGTCGAAGACGGCATCATCGTTGCCCGTACGGACAGCCTGGGCGCCGGGCTTACAAAGCAAATCGCGTTCAGCAGCGAGCCTGGCGACTTGGGCGACCAGTACAACGCCTTCCTCGATTGTGAAGAAGTCGATCCGGCCAACATCACCAATGGACAGGTCTTCATCAGCCGCAACGGCACGTTGATGGCCCCCAAGCGCCTGCCTTCGAACCTTTATCAGTTCCGCGCTGGCACCGGTGAGGACCGCTGTGTGCTCGATTGCATCACCTCGCTGCAAAATGGCGCCGACTTGTTGTGGATCGAAACCGAAAAACCGCACATCGAACAGATTGCCGGGATGGTTGACCGCATCCGCGAAGTCATTCCCAATGCAAAGCTGGTCTACAACAATTCGCCCAGCTTCAACTGGACGCTCAACTTCCGCCAGCAAGTGTTTGATACATGGGCGGAAGAGGGCAAAGATGTCTCCGGTTATGATCGTGACCGCCTGATGAGCGTGGATTACGACCAGACCGACCTGGCGGCTGAAGCAGATGAGAAAATCCGTACCTTCCAGCGCGATGCTGCGAAGCGTGCCGGTATCTTCCACCACCTGATCACGCTGCCGACTTATCACACCGCAGCGCTCAGCACCGACAACCTTGCCAGGGAGTACTTCGGCGAACAAGGCATGCTTGGCTACGTCAAGAACGTCCAGCGTCAGGAAATCCGCCAGGGTATCGCCTGCGTGAAGCACCAGAATATGGCCGGGTCTGACATTGGTGATGACCACAAGGAATATTTCGCCGGGGAAGCAGCCTTGAAGGCGGGCGGAAAAGATAACACGATGAACCAGTTCGAAGCTGCCTGAGAATCGGACTGAGGAGAATCACAATGTCTGAACAAGAGACCAAGCCACGCGAACCGGGCCGTGCCAGGGCGCTGCTTTCAACTGCAGATTTCAAGCTGCTGCGCCGTGCGCTTGAAAGCCATGCCAAGGCCACAGAGGATCGCGAGGAACTGGCCAAGATCAACGCCCTGCACCACCGGCTGGGCACCTATAGCTGAAGCCAAGCCTTAACCTGCGGCTGCGAGTGGTCGCAGGAACCCATCTCCTGGGGAGGAGAGTACGGCCGTCGGAGCACCCCCAAAGCTCCGGCGGCCGTCATTTATTTGGGAGCCATCAGCTCCAGCACCGCAGTCGACAGTGCCTCGGCTGCAGTCGCGATGACTTTCTCAGCATCGGGTGCCCAAAAGGGCGAATGGAGAGAAGGCAGCGGTTTGCCTTCTTCCGCCAGAGCCTTGAGCATCGGTTCGGGCGTTCCGCTGACCCAGAAGATCATGCTCTGAACATTGTCGGGGTCCGCGCGGCGAAACTGGCTGAAGTCCTCTCCGCCCATCACCGCGGGCCATTGCTCCACTCGTCCCTCACCAAATCGATTGCGGAACGATGTTGCCATCTGCTCGCTGAAAGCCGGATCGTTAAATGTCGAAGGCGTGTAGGGTTCTTCGACCGTGACCTCGGGGTAAAGCTGCTCGGGCAATCCGGCTGCCATCGCTTCGCCCCTGGCAATCCGTGCAATGCCGTCCAGCACATGCTTGCGGGTGGCATCGGAATAGCTGCGCACGGTTATCTGCAACTTGGCCTCGTCGGAAATGATGTTGTGCTTTGCCCCGGCATGGAAACTCCCCACCGTGACAACGGCCGAATCGAGCGGGTCGAGCTCGCGACTGACCAGCGTTTGCAACTTGGACACAATGGCGCTTGCCAGCACGATCGGATCTTTTGTCGTATGCGGGTAAGCGCCGTGTCCACCGACTCCTTTCACCGTGACATCGACACTATCGACATTCGCCAGAGCATAGCCCGGGGTGTAGCCGATGGTCCCTGCGGGGGCCGGGGCCGCGGCATCGTGAAATGCCAACGCATAGTCCGGTTTGGGGAAACGGGTATAAAGTCCATCTTCGAGCATGGCGACTGCTCCAAGCCCAAGCTCTTCGGCAGGCTGCAGGATCATCACTAGCGTCCCACGCCACTGATCCTTACGCTCAGCAAGCAGCTTTGCTGCCCCAACCCAGCCCGTCATATGCGTATCGTGGCCGCAAGCATGCATGATGCCGGTTTCAACGCCAGACGCCGGAATGCCGACCTGCTTCGACGCAAAGGCCAGTCCCGTCTGTTCAACAACCGGCAGCCCATCCATGTCGGCGCGAACCAGCACTGTCGGCCCTGCGCCATTGCGCATTACCGCCACGACGCCAGTTTTGCCAACGCCTTCGGTCACTTCGAACCCCAGCTCCCGTGCTCGCGCGGCAAGTTTGGCTGCGGTTCTAAATTCCTGAAAGCTCAGCTCCGGATGGGTATGCAGATCGCGATAAAGCTCCATCAAATCCGGCATATCCGCCATCAACTCGTCACGCAGATCGTCTGCCTGCGCTGGCACAGCCAGAACAAGAGCCGCCGTCCCAAGCAGCACATCACGGAGCTTCATTACTATGTCCCCTCATCCATTATCGATACTTCGCAGCGAATTGGGCGCTACAACTCAATCGTCACATGTCGTACTTCATCACCAACAAGATCGACAGCGTCGTCACCATCAGAACGACCAAAGGTACACCGGTTCGGATATAGTCCCGGAATTCGTACTTGCCCTCGGCCATGATCAACATGTTGGTCTGGTAGGCGATCGGCGTGGCGTAACACAGATTGCAGCCGAACAGCACAGCCAGGATCAGTGGCTCGGCCGGCAGGCTCAACTGGGTCGCGATATTGAAGGCGATCGGCGTACCCACGGTTGCCGCCGTAGCATTGGAGGCAAAATTGGTAAGCAAAGTCACAAACAGCATGATCGTGGCCAGGACCGCAGCCGGCGTCAGGAATTGCAGCCCATAAGCCATTACTTGACCCAGCCACAGTGCAGCGCCGCTTTCGTCTATGATCCGGCCAATGGCGATACTGGCGGCGACGAGCACGATGACCTTGGCCGACAAGGCCCGACCAACGCGATCAAACTTCACGCAGCCGGTGACAAACATCAGAATCGCACCGGCCAGTGCTGAGATGGCGATGGGGAACAAGCCGATCGAGGCCGTAAAGACCGAGCCGACCATGATACCGGCTGACAATAGCGCCTTTGACCTGCGCGGCAGCTCGCGCGCGCCCTCCAACATCAGCAAGCTGTCCGCCCGCGAGAATTCCTGCAATCCTTCGGGCAAGCCCATCACGAGCAAGACGTCGCCTTCGGCAATCCGCAGATCGCCGCCTTCGCTATACTCGTCACGCGCACCGACGAAGCGTTCGGGCCTATGGATGCCAAGCACCGCGACCCCATAAAGATCTGCGATGCCAGAGGTGGGCAAGGTGCGACTGATCAGGCGGGAATCACCTGTAACTGTCATTTCAACGATCAGAATATCCTGCCGCGTACTCGATGATTCCCGGCGAATTCGTTCAACCACCCAGCTCGGCGCAAGCTCTGCCTGCAAGACCCGCATCGCATCTTCCAGCGCTTCATGCGTCCCGGAGATATGCAATCGTTGCTGCGGTTGGAGCGGTCCATTGGGTTCGTCATGAAACCTGATGTCCTTCGGAAGTTTGGACAGCACAGCCGAAATATCCTCGCCAATGAGCTCGCTTGCTCCGTTCAGCCGCAGGCGTGTGTGGAATCGCCGCTGCTCTGCCCCCTCTTCCACGCTGTGATCCGGCAGCAATCGCGGCATGATCAACCATAGGTAAGGCAGTGCGACCAAGGCCGCCGTCAGCACGATAGGTGAGTAATGGAAGACGCCCATTGGCGGCATGCCCAGATCACCTGCGATCGAGACCACCAAGATGTTGGTAGAAGTACCGATCGTGGTCGCCATTCCGCCGATCAGGACCGCGGCATTCAACGGTATCAGGGTCTTGGACGCAGGCATGGCGCCTCTGGCAGCAAGCGAGACGAAAATCGGCAGAAGCAGAACCAGGACAGGCGTGTCGTTGATCGCCATCGACAAGGCGAAGGCAATCAACAACGAGACCAATAATCCAAGCTGGAGGTTGAGCTTGAAAATACCCTCGAGCATTCGCGCAGCGGGATCCAGCGCCCCGGTGACTACCAACCCACGGCCCATAATCATCAGCGAGCAAATGGTGATCAGCGCATAGTGGCCGAAACCGGAGAAAGCGAGCGAAAGCCCGTCGGTCGGCTTGGTTCCCGCGAGTGGGAAGAAGTACAATCCCACTGCGATAACCGCGATCGTGAGAAGCGAAACGATCTCGACCGACATCCTGCCGCGCGCGAATAGTACGAACATGGCCAGTGTCACCACCATGGCCGCGATCGCGTGGAAGGATGGAAGATCCAAAATCACTGGTGCGGGTTTACAGCATCTCGCCTGCAAGTCTGCAAGAACTTGCAGTCCGGCAGGCGTTATGCGGTAGGGGCCATGATCCAGGTTAGCGCGATAGAGGACGCTTCCTCATCTGCTTCATCCCACATCAGTTCACCGATTTCGTCGAGCAGCATATTGATGCGGGCTAGTCGACCAGATCCAGGTTTGGCAACCAGGCGAAAGAAGCCAAGATTGCGATGATCACCTTCGGCCAGCGCACTGCACACTTTCTGCCCCTGGGAAAAATCCCTGTCTGCCTGTCGGGCGAGTGCCGCGACAATGTCGGCCATTACCTCTTGATGTTCCGGAACTGAAAGTGCTCGCTTCAAACGCATGCGCCGCGAAGGCGTAGAATAGAGCTTTTCCTGCTTGCGGTTGACGATCCTCGTGCCCGCTTCTTGTACCAGATCGACCTCCATCAGCTGATCGATATGGTGGTACAGGGCCGAGGGGCGTTTTCCGATCGCCCTGGCCACATCCTTGATCGAAAGCGGTCCACGGGCTGCCAGGTGATCGACAATGTCTAGCCGGACCGGCGAGACCAGGCATTGGAGCTGGTCTGAGCGCAGAATCCAGGTTTCGTCCTTATCCATCGATTGTCGATTTCAAGACGAAGGTTCTCATCCTCAAAACTCCCTTGCTGCCAAATTGCGCTTGCAGTTGAGCGGATCGGCATGCTGTTCGCCGATCTCCTATTCACATATTGCCACATATTTGAATATCAACCAACACCAATTGCATTTGCTTCGGGGCAGTCAAAAATGGGCCATATCCGTCTCTTACTCGCACTAGCCGTGATACTATCGCACCTGCCAACAGCCACAGTCCAATTCATCCATGGGGGACTGGCAGTCCAGGCATTCTTTGTCGTGTCCGGCTTCTACATGGCGCTTGTGCTCGATGGAAAATATCGCGACCGCAAACTGTTCTATTCCAACCGCCTACTGCGCCTGGCCCCAGCCTATTTCGCCATGATGCTGATCGCTCTTGTGGTTCTGCTCGCGTTCGAAATGACCGCGACATCATCGCTTGGCATATTTAAGAGTGCGTTCTCCAACCCGTGGTCAGCCGCAATCCTGCTGTTCGAAAACATCTTCGTCGTCGGCCAACATTGGCTCTACTGGTTCATGATCGACGAGCAGGGTGGCCTTTACCTCGATCCGCACGGCGGACTACCTACCGAAACCACAGCGGTTGGATGGCAGGCGCTACTGGTTCCCCAGAGCTGGAGTCTCTCGCTCGAATTGATGTTTTACGCCATCGCTCCATGGCTGGCCGGACGCAAACTGAAGGTGATAATTGCGATCGCACTTGCCAGCATCGGCTTGCGATTTGCCGGATCTTACCTGCCGGTGGAATTCCCGCTGTGGCAGGGGCGGCTTTTCATCACCGTGCTGTTCATGTTCTTGTTCGGTATGCTGGCATATCGCGCATTGCCACTGGTCAATCGTATGCCGCGCTATATCCAGCTGGGCGTTACCGCGGTGATGATTGCCGGGATCGTTTTCCTCCCAAGCACCGGATGGTCACATTCGGTTCAAAGCTGGCTTGTCTATCTCGGAATGGCAGTCGGCACTCCTTTCGCATTCGCCGCCACACGCCAGAATGGCTACGACCGCTGGATCGGCGAATTGAGCTATCCAATATACCTTACACACCTTGTGGTGATTGCAGGGGTACTGATCTACGAATTGCCCTATCCATCATGGAGCGCGATTGCGATCAC
>SBHJ01000287.1 GCA_006226465.1 Alphaproteobacteria bacterium
ATTAGATATCTAATACACCAATTAATGCGTTGCAAGGGCGTTAGGCGCGATGGCGAATCGGCGGGTCCGCGCCTCTACGAAGCGACAGGATCGCTCGATGAACGGCGATGAGATCAGTCGAGGCAGAACCTGTCACCCTGGCGCGCGACCCGGAAGCCTCGGGCTTCCACTTCCCTGCTTTCGGCGCTGGCGGGGTCGCGGATCGGATTGGTGTGGTTATAGTGGATGAAATGGACCTTGGCCCGTTCCTCGGACGAAAGGGTGTCAAGCAGGGCCATGGTCTCGCTGACGCGGGGGTGCGGGATTTCCGACATGTCGCGCCCGGGCAGCTCATCGTCGTCCCAGAACGTAGCATCGAGGAAGACGTGATCGAATTTTGCGACAACCCCCGCCAGGGGATCGCCGGCCAGCAGCTCCCATTGCTCCCAGCTATCGATATCGGGAATATAGAGCAGGCTAGCCCCCCCGGCATTAATCATCGCAATGCCAACCGTCTCCGAATATTCATCGCGATGAGGTACGGGAAGGCCGATGACGATGAAGCCTTCGGCCAGCAGGTTGGGCAGGATCGGTTCCAGTTCGCGCAGGTCGATATTGCCCAATTCGACCAGCTGGCTCCACGGACCATTGCCGCGCAGAAATTCCGCCATGCGCGGCATGGCATAGACCGGAACACTCTTGGAACCGGCAGCTTCTCGGCCCAGCCACGCCAAACCCAAGTAGTGCCCAATATGGGCATGGGTCAGGAAAATGCCGTCGATGCCCAGCCCCTTGCTTTCGCCCGGAGGCTCGATCGCATCAAGCATGGCAAGCTGCGTGGTTATCGCTGGGGTTGCGTCAAACAGGTAGCGCTTGCCCGACGAACGGTTGATCAGGGCCAGCGAGCTTGGCAGCAGCCGCACACCCGCGTCGCCAGAATTGCCGATCTGCGGCGCGCCCGCATCCTGTCCGGCGCCAAGCACCACCAGCTCCTGCTGGCAGGTCGGCGTCTCGGCGCCAGCAGGAACGCTCGCTGCAGCAAGCGCCAGCCATGCCAACTTCATTCGATCACCCGGCCGCGCACCATCACGGAATCGACATGTTCAAGCTTGCTGACGTCGGCGAGCGGATTGCCCTCGACCGCGATGATGTCCGCCGAAAATCCGGGCGCTAACCGCCCGATCTCACCTTCCATGCCCAGAACTGCGGCAGCATTGGTCGTGGCGCTCGCCAGCACTTCGCGATCACTCATTCCGCCCTTGCGCATCAGTGCCAGCTCGCTAGCATTCTGACCGTGCGGATAAACGCCGGCATCGGTGCCGAACGCCATCTTCACACCCCATTTGCGCGCACGTTCGACAATGCTTTCGGCATAGGGCGCCACCGCACGGACCTTGTCCTCCACCACTGGGGTGTAGAATTCCTTGCCCAGGTTCTTCTTGATCCCCTGGAACGCCATCAGCGTGGGGATCAGGATTGTGCCTTTCTCGCGCATGACCTTGGCGGCGGCCTCATCGATATAAGTGCCGTGCTCGATCGTCTGGACCCCCGCACGAGCGGCCGCTTCGATCCCCCGCGCGCCATGCGCATGGGCAGCGACATTGAGGCCGAGCGAACGCGCCGTATCGACGATGCTCTTCATCTCGGCATCGCTGAAATGGGCTTCCAGCCCCCTGCCCTGCTGGCTGAGCACACCGCCGGTGGCGGTGATCTTGATCAGGTCGGCGCCATATTTGGATGCTTCACGCACTTTCTCGGCGCATTCGACCGGGCCGGTGCAGGTAAATCCCGCATCCAACGCCTCGCTCGCTTGGCGATTGAACCCGTTGTTTTGCTGGCCGTGCCCACCGACAATCGAAATAGTTCGTGCTGATGTAACAACTCGCGGCCCCGGGACCAGGCCTTCAGCCGTCCCGCGCCGCAGCGACTGTGTCACCTGGTCCGAACGCGAGCCGAGATCGCGCACCGTCGTGAACCCGGCGAGCGCAGTGAGCCGCGCATTCTTGGCAGCGACCAGCGTGTACCATTCTGGCGAATCGACCGCCGCCCGCCAGAATTCGCCGCTGGGATCGCCAGATAGATGCGTGTGGAGATCGATCAGGCCGGGCAGCACGGTCTTTTCCAGCAAGTTGATCTGCCGGTCTGCCCCATCGATAACCGAAATCCCATCCCTGACACTGACGATCCTGCCGTCAGTAACGATGACCGTGGCCGGCCCGGTCGGTTCGCTGGCGGCATCGACAATGACCGAACCGGCGTGGATCACCACTGTTTCAGCCAGCGCCGGCGTGGAAGCAACCGCTGCCACGGCGACCAAGAATTTCCAGATGCGCATCAAGATCTCCCCACAGAACCACGCGGTTTCGCGTGAACGTCGCAGCTTGGCAAGCCCTTCGACGCTGAATGAAGCGGTCCTGCTCTGTCAGTTAGGCCGAAACCTTCACCCCGCCCACACCACGATTAGCGGCAAGCGCATTGCCCCTCTCCGCCCTCTGCCCTAGGCATAGGAAAAAGGTGGTTGGGCGCATGAGCATGGGTGCAGGCAGGGCATGAGCGAACAGGACGCGCTATTCCGTCCTGAGGCAGCGGATTCCGAAGCGATTGAGGCCGGAAGCTATGCGGGCCGCCGGGTCTGCGTGATCGGGGCGGGATTCGGCGGGCTGGCGCTGGCGATCCGGCTGCAATCCGCCGGGGTCGCTACAACGCTGGTAGAAGCGCTTGAGAAACCGGGCGGCAGGGCCTTTGGGTGGGAACGTGACGGTTTCACCTTCGATGCCGGTCCCACGATGGTGACCGATCACGCCGCGCTGAAGGAATTGTGGGCAATCACCCGGCATGAACTGGCCGAAGATGCGGAGCTGATGCGGGTCATGCCCTTCACCCGCTTCAATTGGCCGGATGGGACCAATTTCGAATATTCCAACGATATCGATAGCCTCAACGCGGAAATCGCCAAGCTCGATCCGGTCGATGTGGCAGGATACCAGCGCTTTCGCGACTATGCCGCGAGCGCGCTGCGCGATGTGCGCGGCCGGTCGGGGTTACAGGGTGTCCAGGATGTGCGGGCAATGGTACGGACCGCCCCCACATTGGCGAGATTGCAGGCGTGGCGCAGCGTCTATGCCACCGTATCGCGCTTCATCGAGAACGAGAAACTGCGACAGGCCCTGGCGTGGCAGACGTTGCTGATCGGTGGCAATCCGATGCGCGCCAGCGCGGTCCATTGCATGCAGCACGCGCTCGAAATGGACGGGGGCGTCTGGTGGGTTCGCGGCGGAACGGGCCGGCTCGCGGCGGCAATGTTGCGCCACTTCGAGCGGCTCGGAGGCACGGTCCAGATGGGCGATCCGGTGGTGCGGGTGCACACCCTTGGCAACAACGCCACCGAGGTGGAAGCGCAAAGCGGGTGGCGCCAGCGCTTCAACGCGGTCGCTTCCAACGCCGATCTCGTGCACACTTACCGGGACCTGTTGGGGCACACCAAGCGCGGGCGCGACCGTGTGCAAAGCCTCGCCCGCAAGAACTTCAGCCCCTCTTGCTTCCTGGTCCACTTTGGCCTGGAGGGGAATTGGCCGGGCATTCCGCACCATATGGTCTTGTTCGGGCCGCGCTTCGAGGGCTTGCTCGAGGATGTATTCGAACACGGCGTGTTGCCGGCCGACCTGATGATCCAGCTACACCATCCGACCGTGACCGATCCCAGCCTTGCGCCGAAGGGGCAGAGCACATTTCGCGCCATGATACCGGTCGCGCATATGGGCAAACTGACGGTGGATTGGGAGCAGATCGGCCCAATGCTCGAACGGCGCGTGCTCGATGAAGTAGAGCGACGGCTGATTCCCGATCTGCGTGACCGGATCGTGACCAAGTTTTCTTACGCGCCCAAGGACTTCGCGATGGATTTCAACGCCTATCAGGGCAGCGCCTTCAGCCTTGAGCCGACCCTGGCGCAAAGCGGGCCCATGCGCGCGCATAATCGCGACGATGTGATCGACAATCTCTATTTCGTGGGTGCCGGAACACATCCCGGCGCGGGAATTCCCGGCGTGCTCGCCAGTGCAAAGGCAACTGCAGGATTGATGCTGCGTAATCTCGCTGCCAAAGGGCAGTGATGAAACGTATCGCAGTCTATTGTGGTTCGGCCTCGCCCGCAGACCCGCGCTATATCGAACTGGCAACCGAAGTTGGCGCAGAGCTGGCCCGGCGCGGGATCGGCCTGGTCTATGGTGGCGGGCGCCTGGGTCTGATGGGAGCCGTGGCGAAGGGGGCGCTTGACCAGAACGGCGAGGTCATCGGGGTGATCCCCGAAGCGCTTGCCAACAGCGAAGTCGCCAACCACGATTGCACCGAGCTCTACACCGTTTCGGGCATGCACGAACGCAAGGCGCGCTTCACCGATCTGTCTGACGGCTTCATTACCATCCCCGGTGGGGTCGGCACGATGGACGAGCTGTGGGAAGCGATGAGTTGGTCGCAGCTAGGTTATCATTCGAAGCCGGTCGGCCTGCTCAACGCATTCGGGTTCTACGATCACCTGATCGCATTCAATTTGCGCATGGCCGAAGTCGGCTTTGTCAGGCCGGCGCACCAGAACATCTTGATCGCGGCGGATAGGCTACCGGACCTGCTCGACAAGATGGCGAGTTATGTCCCGCACACGCCGATCTTCCGGATGAAGGCCGACGACCTGTGAGCTGGGAAAAAGAGCTGGAGGAGCTTCGCCGCCGCGAGGCCATGGCCGAGCAGATGGGCGGGGAAGCCAAGGTCGCGCGCCAGCATGGGCGCGGCAAGATGGATGCCCGCGCGCGGTTAGCAGCACTGGTGGATGACGGCAGCTTCCGCGAGATCGGTAAGATCGCGGGCAAGGCAACCTATGCCGAGAATGGCGATTTGGAGAGCATTCTCCCCGCCCCCTTCCTGTTCGGCAAGGCGCTGATCGAAGGGCGACCGGTGGTCGCTACGGCGGACGATTTCACTATTCGCGGCGGAGCGGCCGATGCCGGGATCAGCCGCAAGATGGTGCAGGCCGAGAAGATGGCGCACGAACTCAAGCTGCCGATCATCCGCATGATCGATGGCACCGGCGGCGGCGGTTCGGTCAAGACGCTGGAAATGATCGGCGCGACCTATATTCCCGCGGTCCCCGGTTGGTCGGACGTGGTCAAGAACCTTGAGACCGTGCCAGTGGTGGCATTGGCGCTGGGGCCGACCGCAGGACTTGGCGCGGCGCGTGTGGTCGCAAGCCACTATTCGATCATGGTACGCGGCTTGTCGCAGCTGTTCGCCGCCGGTCCTGCAGTGGTCGATGGCTTGGGTGAAAGCTACAAGGGGCCGGAGGATCACCAACAGGCCAAGGAAAGCCTGGGCGGCAGCGACATTCACACCCGCAACGGCGTGG
Organism: Alphaproteobacteria bacterium; assembly: GCA_006226465.1. Lineage (GTDB taxonomy): Bacteria > Pseudomonadota > Alphaproteobacteria > Sphingomonadales > Sphingomonadaceae > Erythrobacter. The sequence goes on from SBHJ01000287.1 coordinate 5,378, forward strand.
TCGATGACGAGGTCGCGAGCGAAGCCGAAGCCTTTGCTCGCGCACGCCATTTCCTGTCCTTCATGCCCGAACATGTCGGGCAACTGGCGCGCCGATCGAACTGCCTGGACCCGGTCCACAGGCGCGAGGAAGCCTTGCTCAGCCTTGTCCCGCGCGAGGAAAAGCAGGTTTATTCGATGCGCCGCTGCATGGACATGGTGCTCGACACCGGCACCGTGTTCGAGATCGGCCGCATGTGGGGCCGCACCTGTATCACCGCGCTCGCCAGGCTCGATGGCTGGCCGGTGGCGGTTCTGGCGAGCGATCCCTCCTATCTCGGCGGATCGTGGGACGCGAAATCCAGCGAGAAGGTCGAACGCTTCGTCAAACTGGCCGACCAATTCCGCCTGCCAATCGTCCATTTGGTCGATAATCCCGGCTTTATGATCGGGCGGGAGGCGGAAATGGCGGGCACAATCCGTTATGGCGTCCAAGCGATGAACGCGATTTACAAGGCGACTGTACCGCTCGCTTCGGTGGTGCTGCGCCGTGCCTACGGCATCGCCGGCAGCGCCATGTCGAATGCCGAGACATTCCAGTATCGTTATTGCTGGCCTTCGGGCGATTGGGGCAGCCTCCCGATCTCGGGCGGGCTGGAGGTGGCCTACAAGTCAGAGATCGAAGCGAGCGATGATCCAGCGGCCATGCTGGCAGAGATCCGTGCACGGCTCGATAAGGTCACCTCGCCCTTCCGCAGTGCTGAACGCTATAGCGCTGAGGATATCATCGACCCGCGCGACACCCGCCCGCTGCTGTGCGAGTTTGCTGACCTGGCGTGGCGCAAGCTCCAAAGCTGATTCGCTCAAAGCACATCGTGCGTGGCGAGATATTTGCGCGCATCATATGGACGCCGGAACAATCGCCCGCGCTCGCTGAACAGCACAAGCATGAGCGAAGCCATGCTGCAGGTGAACAATGCAAATGCCAGCGGCCTGGCGCTGTCATCATAGGCCTGGCCAATCAGGATGCCGATCCCGGCCCCGCTCAGCATACGAATGAAGCTTTGGGCCGATGATGCGGCGCCGGCAGCATGTTCGAACGGTTGCATCGCGATCGAACCGAAATTTGCGCCCATGAAACCAAGCAGGCACAGGTTCGCCGACATCAAGGGAACGAACCATTCGAGCGATCGACCCTGGTAGAGCGCGGCATAGACCTGTAGCGCGGAAATCGCGATGAACAGGCAAAGCGCCGTGTGCGACACGCGCCGCGCGCCGAACCGTTCGACAATCCGCGAGTTGGTGAAGCTCGACACCATCAGCGTCGATGCCGTCGCACCAAAGATCAACGGAAAGGCATCTCCGGCGCCAAAATGCTCGCCAACGAGTTGCTGCGCGCTGTTGATATAGCCAAACATCGCCCCAAAGGTCAGCGCGCTGCCGAGCACGTAACCAACCGCCTCGCGTGTCCGCAGCGTAAGCGGCAGATTGTGCGCCACGGTCTTGAGATCGATCGGTTGGCGCTCATCAGGATCGAGCGTTTCGGGCAAGCGCAGGTAGGTCCAACCGGCGATGCAGGCGGCGGTGAGCGCCATTCCCACGAAAACCCAGGGCCATTCGGCGAAGATGAGCACCCCTTGGCCGAAGCTGGGCGCAAGTACCGGCACCACCATGAAGACAATGAATATGGTCGATAGCAGGCGCGCCATTGCATCGCCTTCAAAGCGATCGCGGATTACTGCCACCGGCACCACGCCAAGGCCCGCCGTGGCGAAGCCCTGCAATGCGCGCAGTCCCAGCAATGCATCGTAACTTGGCGCCGCCGCGCACAGCAGCGAGGTCAGGATATAGAAACCCAGCGCAACAAAGATCACAGGTCGGCGGCCAAACCGGTCGGCGAAGGCGCCTGGCACCAGACACCCAAACCCGCTTGCAAGCAGGTAAATCCCTACCACCAGCTGCCGCCGGTTGGGGTCTTCAATACCGAATGATAGCGCAATCTCATCGAGCGCCGGAAGCATACCGTCGATCGCCAGTGCACCAAGGCTCATCAAGGCGGCCATCAACGTGACAAATTCTGCCCGTCCGATCGTGCGCCCGCTGCTGTCGCTGGATGAAATTGCCCGGCTCATGGTGCCAAGGGCTTTGCCTGCCACGCGCGGTCATGGAAAGCGGCTTGTGTCGCCACGGCCACAAATTCCTGTTTGGTGTGCTTCAATTGTCGCGAACATCGGCATATCCTCGCTCCATGGAGGAACAGCGCGAATCTGACGGCGACGATGCCGAAGAGGCCGGCACCGGGCTGCGCAAGATCATCCATGTCGATATGGACGCCTTCTTCGCCAGCGTTGAACAGCGCGACAATCCTGAATTGCGCGGCAAGCCGGTGGCCGTGGGCGGCGCGGGCGGGCGCGGCGTGGTCGCCGCGGCGAGCTACGAAGCACGAAGGTTCGGGGTGCGCAGCGCCATGGCATCGGTCACCGCCAAGCGGCTGTGCCCCGACCTGATATTCGTGCGCCACCGCTTCGATGCCTACAAGGAAGCGAGCCGCGCGATCCGCGAGATCTTCCGTCGCTATACCCCCCATGTCGAGCCGTTGAGCCTCGACGAGGCCTATCTCGATGTGACCGACGACCTGCTGGGGATCGGTTCGGCCACCCGTATCGCCGAGTTGATCCGGCAGGAGATCAAGGAGCGGACCCAGCTCACCGCCAGCGCCGGGGTGAGCTACAACAAGTTCCTCGCCAAGATTGCGAGCGACCAAAACAAGCCCGATGGCATGTGCGTGATCCGCCCCGGCCAAGGCGCCGAATTCGTCGCGGGGCTGCCGGTGCGCCGCTTCCACGGTGTTGGGCCCAAGGGTGCGGAAAAAATGGCGAGGCTGGGCATCCAGACCGGGGCCGACCTTGCCGCCAAGGATATCGAGTTCCTGCGTACCAATTTCGGCAACATGGGCGATTACCTCTATCGAGCCGCACGCGGGATCGACCTGCGCCCGGTCAAGGCGCATCGCCAACGCAAGTCGGTTGGGGGCGAACGCACTTTCAGCGAAGACATCTCATCCGGCCCCGCCCTGCGCGAGACACTGGCCGATATCATCGAGATCGTGTGGGACTCAATCGAGAAAACCCAGTCGAAGGGCCGCACCGTCACGCTGAAGATGAAATACACCGATTTCCAGAACGTAACGCGCTCTCGCTCGACCCCGCATTGCGTGGCGAACAAGGCCGAATTTGCCGCTATTTCGCGCGCATTGCTCGACGACGTCCTGCCCTTACCCATGCCGATCCGGCTGATGGGGCTTACGCTATCAAACCTCGAAGGCGACGAGGTACACCCCGCTGCCAAGGCCCGCGACGATGCGCAGCTCTCCCTGCTTTAAGGGTTAATTCCGGCGTGCACGCCATAGCGCCAACCGCGCGCGGGTCATTTCATTTTGCGGTTCAGGCAGCGAATGGCCGGGGAAGAACCGCGCTTCCACCACTTCGCGCCCATCGGGCCGTGGATGGTACAGCGCCATCCCGGTGAACACATATGCGGTATGCTGGCAGCCCGAAATCACTTCATTGATTTCGCCAATGGCGACGAGTGTGCCGATCTCCAGCGCCAGCTCTTCGCGCACTTCGCGCCGCGCGGCATCCTCTGCACTCTCGCGGCGCCCAATTCCGCCGCCGGGAAGCGACCATGATCCGCCGCCATAGCTATGCCGCAGCATCAGGACCGCGCCTTCGGCATTGGTCACGATTACCGAGCATCCGCTGATCGGTGCCTTGCGCCAGCTGCGCCAGCGGTGGCGCAGGCGGTGCGC
>SBHJ01000248.1 GCA_006226465.1 Alphaproteobacteria bacterium
TAATCTCCTTGAATAACAATCGCAGCAATCGTCGCCGCGGCCGCGGCAACCGCAATCAGGGCGGAGGCAATAACGCCAACCGGATCGACAGCCGTGCGCGCGGAAATGCGCCCCAGCTGCTCGACAAGTACAAGAAGCTGGCACAGGACGCCCAACACAATGGCGACCGCGTTCAGGCCGAATATTACTTGCAGTTCGCGGATCACTATTTCCGTGTGATTGCAGACAACAAGGCACGCCAGGACGAGGCGCGCGGCAAGCGCCACGATGATCGCGATCAGGGCGACGATGACGATGGCGACGATTACGATAATCGCCGCCATTCGCGGCACTCGCGTGGTCGCCGCGATGACGACGAAGGCGATCAGTTCGAAAGTGAGCGCGGTCAGGAGGGCGAATCCTCCAACGATTCAGACCAGGGCGATGAGGGCGATGTGGGCGAACGCAAGCCGCGTCGTCAGCGGGCCGACAATCGTGGACCCAAGCGCAAACCGCGCGGAGAGAGCAATGGTCGCGAGGATTCCGATGCTATCGACATCGCCGCTCTGCCACCTTCGATCAGTGCCGATGAGGAAGTAGAAGAGCGTGCCCCGCGCCCGCGTCGCCGCAAGCTGGCGGTGCAGTCCTCTGACGAGGGTGATGACGATATCCAGGCGATAGGCTGAGATAGAAGTCGACAAGATTGCCGACCTCGACGCATAGGTTGGGAATGATCGAGCGGCTGGCCGGGACCTGGAACCAGATTGCGGCAAGGCCGCGCCCACTCGCACTGGCGCTGGGGCTGCTGAGCGCCTGTGGTTTCCCCCCATTTCATCTGTGGCCGATTGCGCTCGTTGCACTGGCGGCATTTGTCACGCTGTTGCACCGCGCCGATGGGTGGAAGCAGGCGGGCGTCCTGTCTTTCCTGTTCGGCTGGTCGCATCTGACGCTGGCCAATAACTGGATCGCCACGGCATTCACTTACCAGGCGCAAATGCCGGCCGCGCTGGGCTGGGTCGCGGTGCCGCTGCTGTGCATCTACCTTGCGGTCTATCCTGCCATCGCCGGGGCATTGGCCAATTGGGCGCTGGGCAAGGCTCCACTTGGGCTATTCGGTAGCGGTCTCGCTGCCACCTGGATCGCGACCGAATGGCTGCGCAGTTGGGTCTTCACCGGCTATCCGTGGCCACCGCTCGGGCTGCTGCTGCTGGGCGATTGGGAGCGTCCCGGCATCGCTATGCTGTTGCCCTGGCTTGGAACTTATGCCCTGTCGGGATTGACGATCCTGCTGGCGACCATGCTCGCGCTGTTTGTGGGCCGCCGCCGCTGGATTCCGCTTGGCGCTTCGTCCGTAGCCATCGCCGCTGCCATGCTGGCCCCCGCACCCGCCGTACAGCAGGGCGCGGTTCGCTTTGCCCTGGTCCAGCCCTTGATCCCGCAGGAAGAGATCGACGATCCGTCCAAGTTCGAAGAGCAATTCGCTCGCACTGCCAGGCTAACCGTACCGGGATCGGAGCAGAAGCGTCTGGTGCTGTGGCCCGAAAGCGCGGTGCCCGATTACCTCGAGGATGGCTATCCGCAGCGCTATTACAATGCGATGACCGCGGCCGGCGATCCGGAGTTCGCGCGCAAGCGGATCGGGCGCGTGATTGGCGACGAATCGATCCTGCTGACCGGCCTCGTCAATCTCGATATCGGCGAAAAGGAAGGCGTGCGGCGCGCGCTCAGCGCCCGCAATTCGGTGGTCTCGATCGATGGTTCGGGCACAATCGGGCAGAGCTATGCCAAGGCGCATCTGGTACCCTATGGCGAATACCTGCCGATGCGGGAGCTGCTCGAGCCGATCGGGCTTTCGCGGCTGGTTGCCGGATCGATCGATTACCTTCCCGGCCCGGGGCCGCGCACGATGGATTTGGGCCACTTTGGCAAGGCGGGAATCCAGATCTGCTATGAGATCGTCTTTTCCGGCCGCGTGGTCGATCGCGGCGATCGCCCGGAGTATATCTTCAATCCTTCTAACGATGGCTGGTTTGGTGCCTGGGGCCCACCGCAGCATCTGGCACAGGCTCGGATGCGCGCGATTGAGGAAGGCTTGCCGGTACTGCGTTCCACCACCACCGGGATCAGTGCGGTGGTTGATGCAGATGGCGTGGTCCGCGCGCATATCGGCCGCAATCGGGCCGACCGGATCGACGGGCTGATTCCGCCAGCAAAGGAGCCAACCCTTTTCGCGCGGCTGGGCAATGTCCTGCCACTTGGCTGGGCGCTGCTGCTTGCTTTGATCTGCGCGGTTGCCATGCGCCGCCGACAAGGCTAGGAGCGCCCACACACATAAAGATTTCCTTATATCTCCATTTTCGACCAAGAGGTTCCATGCGCAGCGAATTCCTGTTCACGTCTGAAAGCGTTTCCGAAGGCCACCCCGACAAGGTTTCGGACCAGATTTCGGATGCCGTGGTCGATCTCATGCTGTCCAAGGACCCAGAGGCGCGGGTCGCCTGCGAAACGATGACCACCACCCAGCGCGTGATCCTTTCGGGCGAAATCCGTTGCAAGCCGATGTACGACCCAAGCCGTGAGGATTGGCGCGAAAATGGCGGCTGGGCGCCGGGTGCGAAGGAGGAAATCGAACAAGCCGCGCGCCGCACCGTGCGCGAGATTGGCTACGAGCAGGACGGCTTCCACTGGGAGACCTTGAGCTTCGAGAACCATCTCCACGGCCAATCGGCCCATATTGCGCAGGGTGTCGATGCGGGAACCGAAGGTTCGAACAAGGACGAAGGCGCGGGCGACCAGGGGATCATGTTCGGCTATGCCAGCGACGAAACGCCGGATCTGATGCCAGCCACATTAGATTACAGCCACAAGATTCTCGAACGAATGGCCGCCGATCGCAAGAGCGGCGCGGCACCTTTCCTTGAACCCGATGCCAAGAGCCAGGTTACGCTGCGCTACAAGGATGAGCGCCCGGCCGAGGCCATGGTGATCGTGGTCTCGACCCAGCATGCGCCGGGCTATTTCTTCCATGGCGGTGAAGGCGATGCGGCAAAATATGCCGAGCTGCGCGGCTATGTGAAGGGGGTAATCGCCGATGTGCTGCCAGCCGAATTGCTGACCGAGAACACCGTCTATCACATCAACCCCACCGGTCGGTTCGAGATTGGCGGTCCCGATGGTGATGCGGGCCTAACCGGGCGGAAGATCATCGTCGATACTTATGGCGGTGCGGCCCCGCACGGCGGCGGCGCGTTCAGCGGCAAGGACCCGACCAAGGTCGATCGCTCGGCCGCCTATATCGCGCGCTATCTTGCCAAGAATGTGGTGGCAGCAGGGCTCGCCCGCCGCTGCACGATCCAGCTCTCCTATGCTATCGGCGTTGCCGAACCGCTCTCTATCTATGTCGATCTGCACGGCACAGGAAACGGTGTGAGCGAAGATCAGCTTGAGCAGGTTTTGCCCGAATTGGTCAGCCTGACCCCGCGCGGGATCCGCACCCATCTGGGGCTTAACAAGCCGATTTATCGCGAGACCGCAGCCTACGGCCATTTCGGTCGGACGCCTGAAGGAGATTATTTCCCGTGGGAACGCACCGATCTGGCTGACAAGCTGAAGGCGGCCCTGGGCTGAATCAGTCGAGCGCGTCCTGATCTTCGCCCAGCATGGGCGAAGGGCGGTCGAGCGCCAGCTCGGCGTCGGAAAAGGTGAATGGTGCACGCACCGTGGGCAATCCGCCCAGTTCCAGCTGCATTCTGCGCGCCACCACTTGCGGATCGGCGAAGACTTCATTGAGTTGGTTGATCGGCCCTGCAGGAATGCCCGCTTCCCCGCAGGCACCTAGCAGCTCGACGCGCGACCAGTGCTGGGTTTCGTCCGCGATCATCGCATCGAGTGCAGCGCGATTGGCCAGGCGACCTTCGTTGGTGGTGAAGCGCGTATCCTCAAGCAGGTCGTCGCGTCCGAGCACGCCGAGAAGCCTGCGAAACAGCCCGTCATTGGCCGGCGCCAGCACCACCTCGCCGTCGCAAGTCGGGAACACGCCATAGGCGCTGACCTGAGCATGTTCATTGCCCATGCGTGGCGGATTGGTGCCGGTGGTAAGATAATGCATCGCCTGGCTGGCGAGCAGGCCGACCGAGCAATCGAGCAATGACATATCGACATGCTGACCCTTGCCCGTGCGGGCGCGCATTGCCAGCGCCGCCTGGATGCCGATCACCGCGTAAAGCCCGCAGGCGAGGTCCGAGACTGAAATACCCATCTTCATCGGCTGTCCATTGGGCTCGCCGGTCAGCGCCATGAACCCGCTCATCGCCTGGATCACGAAGTCGTAGCCCGCCTCGTGCGCTCGCGGCCCGGTCTGACCGAATCCGGTGATCGAGCAATAGACAAGGCCGGGATTGGCGGCGGTGAGGCTGGCATAATCGAGCCCGAATTTGGCCAGCGTGTCGGTCTTGAAATTCTCGATCACGACATCTGCGTCGGCGCACAATTCCTTGACGCGGGCAAGGTCGTCCGCACTTTTGAAGTCAGCCACCACGCTGCGCTTCCCGCGATTGGTCGAATGGTAATAGGCCGCCTCGCGGCGGCTTTCGCCATTTGGACCCTCACGTTCGATCCAGGGCGGCCCCCATTTGCGGGTTCCGTCGCCATCGGGGCTCTCAACCTTGATCACATCAGCGCCAAGATCGGCGAGGATCTGCGAAGCCCAAGGCCCGGCAAGGACACGCGCCAGCTCTACCACTTTAAGGCCAGCCAGCGGGGCATTCGGGTTGCGGGGTTTATCAAGCCACATGGATCGCGCCTTGCGCGGAGGTCGTCCAATCGTCAAGCGGTCAGATGGCGTAAGCGGCGGGATCCTCGTCCGGCCAGCTGGTAAGGCGAGGGTTGCCGCGATTGACAAAGATTGCAGGCAATTTTGCCAGCATCAGCGATTTGTGAATCCAGTAATCAGTCCACAATTCGCGCCAACGTGGTTTGGGCCTTCGGCCATTGGTGCGTAGCCATGCATCATAGGGTTGCCAATGGCTCGGCTCGTCGCGCTCGACCACCTTGAAGATACTTGTCAGCCCGCGGTCAGACAGGACATGGCGGTTCTTGAGCAACACTTCGACCTGATCCATCCCGCGTTGTTCGGTTATCATGATCACGCGGCACAGCTTTTCAAACTCATCGCCATCAGCAATGATCGCATGCGTATCGAGATTGTCGATCGTGCAGCCGAAAACGCTTTCGATGAAATGGTCGATATGGCCGCAGGTGTGATCGACCTTGAGCGGCATTGTGCCCCTCAGCTCGAACCAGCGGCGGAACATCCGGTAGTGCTTTTCCTCATCGGCGCGGTGCTTCTCGACCTCGGCAATGAAGGAAGGATTGTTGGCACAGCGCGCGCGCACTGCTTCAAGTACACGGTCGAGCGAGGTGTATCCGCGATGCTCGTTATAGATATAGATCGACCCAAGTACGTCGAGGAAACGCTCGCGAAAGGCAGTTGTCAGACCCATGCACGCATTGTCTCATGGTACACGAGTCTCACCAAGTTTATTCGGCAGTGCGCCTGACTTCAGAGCGCCACCTCGTAATGCGCGGTGGTCTTCGCTGCGATCTCTTCCTCGGTCACACCGGGCGCGAGCTCGATCAGGCGGAACGGGCTGTTGTGATCCTTGCGGTGGAACACGGCGAGATCGGTAACGATCATGTCGACCACATTCTTGCCGGTCAGCGGCAAGGTGCATTCGGGGATGAACTTGGGGTCGCCATTCTTGCTGGTGTGTTCCATCACCACGATGATCTTCTTGACACCAGCGACCAGGTCCATCGCTCCGCCCATGCCCTTGATCATCTTGCCCGGGATCATCCAGTTGGCGATGTCGCCGTTGTCAGCCACTTCCATCGCGCCCAGCACGGTGAGGTCGATATGCCCGCCGCGGATCATCGCGAAGCTCGCCGCGCTGTCGAAATAGGCACTGTGCGGCAATTCGCTGATGGTCTGCTTGCCGGCATTGATCAGGTCGGGATCGACTTCGTCTTCGTAGGGGAAGGGGCCGATGCCGAGCATGCCGTTCTCGCTCTGCAGAGTGACCTGCATGCCTGCGGGGATATGGTTCGCCACCAGCGTCGGGATGCCGATACCCAAGTTGACGTAATATCCGTCTTCCAGCTCACGCGCCGCGCGGGCGGCCATTTCATCGCGGTTCCAGCCGTGCTTTGCTTCAGACATGTTCTACCTATTCCTGTGGCAAGAGAGGGGCAATCATGAACCAGCCGTCGCCATAGAGCGGATCGAGCGCTGCGGCACCGGATGGATCGATGATGAAATCATAAAGTTCGTCAAAATCAGTTGGCTCGTCACCGGCAATCGCGATTACGCAATGTTCGCGGGCGAATTCTGCGCGGCGGGTTTGCTTGCGATCCTCGGCATAGCGCATCAAGAGCAGCCTGTCCTTGCCCGAACGATCGAGGCCGGCCTCAACCAGCATCGCGCGAATTTCGCCCGCCTCGGCAGCCGAGCGACCCGAAACCCAGCCAATCTCGACACCCTGGTTACGCAGGCTATCCAGCAGGTTGGCCTTGCGTGGATCGAGCTGAGGTGCGTTCCCAAGTTCGACGAGGCTCTGGCCCGGGTCGAGATCGATCAACACACCGAGCGGCTGGTCGCGGCAAGCTCGCCGCTCTCCATCGAGCAAGCCGGGGTTACGCAACACGGCCGAAAGGCGCGGGTCTGTATCGGCGGGAGCGATAGCTTTTGTCATGGCGTAATTGGCGAAGGTAAGGAACGAATCGTTCTCGACTGCAATCAAGGCAGGTTGCGTCGGTTCATCCGATGCTGCAGCGAGCGCCTGTCGCGATTGGATCACGGGAGCAGGCTGGCTTGAATTCTCATCGGCGTCGGATATTTCGCGATTGAAGATCGCTCCGCCCGCCAGCATCGGAACTGCTGCCGCCACGCATCCTTGGAGCAGCATGGCTGCGCCAGCCAAGCCAAGCAGAAGCAAGGCGGTCGCGCGCTTCATCAGGCCGTTTCGCGCTCCCTAACCGTGCGGAATTCGATTTTCTTGTCATAGGGCGCGCCAATGATCATGCGCTGGACATAGACGCCGGGTAAATGAATGCAGTCCGCTTCGAGCGATCCGGCGGGCACGATTTCTTCCACCTCGACCACGCAGACCTTGCCGCAGGTGGCGGCCGGCAGGTTGAAGTTGCGCGCCGTCTTGCGGAACACCAGGTTCCCGGTTTCATCCGCCTTCCACGCCTTGACGATCGAAAGGTCGGCGAAGATCCCGTGTTCAAGGATATACTCCTCGCCGTTGAAGAGCTTGGTTTCCTTGCCGTCGGCGACCTGGGTGCCAACCCCGGTCTTGGTGTAGAAGCCGGGAATGCCCGCACCGCCTGCGCGCATGCGCTCCGCCAGAGTGCCTTGCGGGCAGAACTCGACCTCGAGCTCGCCCGAAAGATATTGGCGCTCAAACTCCTTGTTCTCGCCGACATAAGAGCTGATCATCTTCTTCACCTGCTGCGTCCTCAGCAGCATGCCGATGCCTTCGTTGTCGATCCCGGCATTGTTGCTGGCAAAGGTCAGCCCCTTGACTCCGCTCTCGCGAATGGCGGTGAGCAGTCGTTCAGGGATGCCGCACAGGCCAAAGCCGCCGCTAGCGATCAGAATGTCATCCCTCAGCAGCCCGTCGAGGGCGGCGGCGGCGCTTGGATAGAGCTTTTTCATCGAACCTCCGTTACGGCATCGCCGTATGAGGGCCGTTTACGTGCTCGCAAAGGCCTTGTCACCCCACGTCATTTGCAACATGCTGCAGCGCACAATTCTTCGGTCATGCAATCTACCGTCAGATAAAATAACGGTAATTCGTGATGAGCAGCGGCGAATTATGTTGCAAGGTATGCAACAAAGCTTGATCTTTTCGCACTTGCACAAAAGTGCCGCCAACCGCATATGGGCGGGGCCTAACAGGCATCCTCTCCCAAAGACTTTCCAGCCCGGTCGATTTCGACCGGGCTTTTTTTGTCCTGGCTCCGTCGAAAGACTGGCTGCGCGGTCGTGCTTAATTGCAAGTCGCTCCCTTGCTTCCTAGCTAAGGTATTCAACGCAAACGAATCACAAGGGAGCGTGCCCATGGCCAAGGCCAAAGCCGCAAAGGACGCAAAGACGATCAGGCTCCAGGTTGCGGCGGCCCGGCAAGAGGAGTCCGGGCAGGGCGTGGCGCGGATGCCGCGCTCCGCATTCCAGGCGCTGGGCATTACCGAAGGCGATGTGGTCGAGATCACCGGCAAACGGACAACCGCTGCGATCGCGCTGCCCGCCTATCAGGAGGATGAAACGCTCGACGTGGTGCGGCTTGATGGGCTGCAGCGCGGCAATGCAGAGGTGGGCTCGGGCGAGCATGTCCATGTTTCCCGGGCCGAATCGCGGCCTGCAACGCGTGTAGTGTTCGCGCCCGCACAGCGCGAGATGCGGTTGCAGGGTCCCACACAGGCCTTGAAGCGCAACTTCTTCCGTCGCCCGCTTGTTGCAGGCGACCTGGTGGCGACCACCGGCCAGCAATCTGTCCAGAACATGCCTGCCGATGTGCGGCAACTGCTGCGGGTTCCGGCCTATGCGCTAACCCAGATCCGCCTCTCGGTCGTTTCGACTTCGCCCAAGGGGATCGTCCACATTGACGAGAACACCGAAGTCGAACTGCGCGCCGAATTCGAGGAACTGCGCGATGCACGCGCGGCGGTCAATTATGACGACGTCGGCGGGATGGGCGACACGATCCAGCAGTTGCGCGAGATGGTCGAGCTGCCGCTGCGCTATCCGGAATTGTTTACGCGGCTCGGCGTCGATCCGCCCAAGGGCGTGCTGCTGCATGGTCCGCCGGGAACCGGCAAGACCCGGCTGGCGCAGGCTGTCGCCAATGAAAGTGACGCGACCTTCTTCACCATCAACGGCCCAGAAATCATGGGATCGGGTTATGGCGAAAGCGAGAAGCGGCTGCGCGAAGTGTTCGAAGAGGCGACGCGCTCTGCGCCTGCGATCATCTTCATCGATGAGATCGACTCGATCGCGCCCAAGCGTACACAGGTTCACGGCGAGGCTGAAAAACGTCTCGTCGCACAGCTGTTGACCCTGATGGATGGGCTGGAGGCGCGGAGCAATCTGGTCGTGATCGCGGCCACCAACCGCCC
>SBHJ01000108.1 GCA_006226465.1 Alphaproteobacteria bacterium
TTGTTCTGGGCTGCACCCTGCACGAAGGTCTTGTCGACCTTGATCGTCGAGAAGCGCAGCTTGCGCAGATAGCCGAGCGAGGAATAGCCGGTCCCGAAATCGTCCAGCGCCACGGCACAGCCCAGCGCCATGATCTGTTCCAGCGCGGCGCGTGCAACGCTGGCATCGCGCAGGAAGATGCTTTCGGTCACTTCGATCTCGAGCCGTTCGGGGCGCAAACCGCTCATCGCCAGCGCTTCGACCACTTCGTTGGTGAAATCGGGCTCGAGCAACTGCTCTGGCGAAACGTTGACGTTGACCTTGACCTGCTCAGGCCACTTGCGCGCTTCCATGCAGGCCTGTCGCAGCACCCACTTGCCGATCGGCACAATCAGGCGGGTATCCTCTGCCAGCGGGATGAACTTGGCCGGACTGATAAAGCCGTGATCCTTGCTGTTCCACCGCACCAGCGCCTCGAAGCTGATCACGCGGTGATCATTGGCATCGACCACCGGCTGGTAATGCAGCACGAATTCGTTGTTGGGCAGCGCTTCGCGCAGGGCCAGCTCGAGCTGGCGCCGTTCCTCGGCAAAGGCATGGAGCGAAGGTTCGAAGACGAAATGCGTGCCGCCGCCTTCGTCCTTGGACTTGTAGAGCGCAAGGTCGGCGTTGCGCATCAATTCCTCGACGCTCGTGCCATCGATCGGGCCGACCGCCGAACCGACCGAAGCACCGACATAGAGCGTGTGATTGTCGACCTGGTATGGCCGCGAAAGCTGCTCGATCACCTCGCTCGCAACCTTGTTGACGATCTTGGGTACCGAAGCATCGCGAATGACCACGGCGAATTCATCGCCGCCCAGACGCCCGCACAATTGGTTGTCGTCAGTCAGGGCTTTGAGCCGTGCAGCGACTTGCGCCAGCAGTTTGTCGCCAACCAAATGGCCGAGTGTATCGTTGACCGCCTTGAACCGGTCGAGGTCGATCATCAGGAAGGCGCATTTGGTGCGCCACTGTTCGGCATATCGCAGGGCATCGCCCAGCGTTTCGGTCAGCTGCAGGCGATTGGGCAGCGTGGTGAGCGTATCGAACCGTGCAAGGTAGGCAATCTTCTCCGAAGATTCGCGCTGCGATGTGACATCCGAACCAACCCCGCGGAAGCCGGTGAAATTGCCCTTGGCATCGCGCATCGGCGTGCCAGACAGCTCCCACCAGCGCATTTCACCGCGGATCGAAACCTCGACGATGAGGTTGGAGAAGCTCTCTTTCTCTTTCAGCTTTTCGGCGAGGTCATGCAGGCTGGGCGGAAACTTGCCGGTCTCCCAATGCTTGCCCGCGATCAGCTCGAGCAAGGGCTTGCCCTCGGCATCCTCCTGCTTCTGACTGAGTGCATAGGCGAAGCGCGGCGAGACCGCACGAATCCTGCGCGTGGTATCGACTTGCCACAGCCAATCCGCCTCATTCTCTTCGAATTCGCGAAGCAGCAGGGAGACAACTTCGTCCTTCTCGGCCACGCCGCTTTCTGCCAGGCGCGCCTTGAGGAATATCCGTGCCATATCGATCGAACCGATTCCCGCAACAACGGCGAATCCTCCGGCCAGCATGGCCAATGTAAACTGCCCCTGCATGGCGATGCCAAGCGCCGAGCCAAGCCCAAGAACACCGCAGAAAGCCAGGACGCCTTGCGGCGCGGCGGAATAGAAGACCACGGTGCTGAGGATCAGAATTGCCGAGATAGTCCAGATATAGGCCAGCTCGAGAGGCGTGGCGAAGAATGCAAACACCAGTGCAGGCGCAGACCATACCAGGCCGGAGCCCCCGGCCATCATGAGGTGGCCATTCAGGTCAGGTTTGCCGATCTTCTGGGGTTCCATGCGCGACAGGACGAGATCCGATCGGGACTGCTGAACATTGATCAGCCCTACCAGCACAACCCAGGGCGCGATCCAGACCATTGCGATGTTCGGCACCAGGATCCATGCCACCAAGGCAGCGGCGACAAGGTGGGCAAATACCCTGGCCTTGGCCAACCTTCCCAGGGTCGAAAACTGGATACCGCGCAAACGCATCCACTCGCCGTCAATCGGCGTGGATATGCCAATTGCCTTTGCAACCGGTGGCAAGCCAGCGTGACCATTGAGGGATGAATTGGGTTTGCTCACCATCTCGCGAATAGCGAGCAAAGGTTAGCGCGCGGTAAAGCAAAGGCATACACGCCGTCGAATTCTGCCATAAACCATCAGAATCAGGGAATTTGTGCCGCAGCCTGTTCCCAGTTTCGACCGTCGAAAGTAACGATTTGCGGCGTCCAGCCATGACCTTGATCAAGGCAGTGAAAGTTCACACTCCAGCAATCGGGATGCGATCGGGGCTGGTAGAAGCTCTTTATGCCGCAGTGACGGCAGAACAAATGCTCGGCCTGACCAGTTCCGAAACGGTATGAGGTTAGATCACCATCACCTTGTTCCAGAACGAAATCTTTGTGTGGAACTATGACATGCAGGAAGCCGGTCTGCGAACAGATCGAGCAATTGCAATCGAGCAATGTCTGGTCGGTGTCGACCTCGGCGCTGAACCTTACCGTGCCGCAATGACAGCCGCCGGACAGCTTCATTCGACCGTCACCGACTTGGCGAGATTGCGCGGCTGATCGACATCGGTGCCCTTCACGCAGGCAACGTGATAGGCCAGCAATTGCACCGGGATGGCATAGACCAGCGGCGCAATCAGCGGATGCACCTTGGGCATCTCGATCGTCGCCATACAGCCCTCGCCCGCCTCGGCGAGACCTTCCGCATCGGAAATCAGCACGATCCGGCCACCCCGGGCGCGCACTTCCTGCATGTTCGACACGGTCTTTTCGAACAGCGGGCCTGACGGCGCGATCACGATCACCGGTACAGCTTCATCGATCAGCGCGATCGGGCCGTGCTTCATCTCGCCTGAGGCGTAACCCTCGGCATGAATATAGCTGATCTCCTTGAGCTTGAGTGCGCCCTCCAGCGCCAGCGGGAAGTCCGGACCTCTGCCAAGATAAAGCACATCGCGCGCCGGGGCGATCAGATGCGCCATGGCCTGGATCTCGTCATCGTGCTCCAGCGCCTGGTTGAGGCTGGCTGGGGCTTCGAGCAGATGCGCGACAACCTCGGCCTCTTCCTCGGCACTCATCCGGCCCTTCTTTACTGCAAAATGCGCCGCCAGCGCCGCCAGCACCGCCAGTTGACAGGTAAAAGCCTTGGTGCTCGCCACGCCGATTTCGGGGCCGGCATGGGTCGGAAGCAGCAGGTCTGCCTCGCGCGCCATGGTGCTGGTGGGTACGTTGACTACTACGGCGATAACCTGCCCTTGCGCCTTGCAATGGCGCAGGGCTGCCAGGGTATCGGCAGTTTCCCCGCTCTGCGAGATGAACAGGGCCAGCCCGCCCGGTTGCAGGATCGGATCGCGGTATCGGAACTCGCTGGCAAAATCGATATCGACGGGTACGCGCGCGAAGCTTTCGAACCAGTACTTTGCCACCATTGCGGCATAATAGCTGGTGCCGCAGGCAACGATTGTGATGCGGTCCACCGCCGAAATGTCGAAATCGAATTGCGGCAAAGCGACCTTTCGCTCGATCGGGCGGAGATAGGACTGCAGCGTCTGCGCCACCACGGTCGGCTGTTCGAAGATCTCCTTTTGCATGAAGTGGTGGAAATTGCCCTTTTCAATCGCCGCTGCGCTGGCACCAGATGCGACCACTTCGCGCGTGACCGGATGGTTATCCCGATCGTAGATCTGCACGCCATCGCGCGAGATGACCGCCCAGTCTCCTTCATCCAGATAGGTAATCTGCTGGGTCAGCGAGGCCAGCGCGAGGGCATCCGAGCCGAGATAGGATTCGCCCTCACCCAGCCCGACCACCAGCGGCGAGCCGAGCCGAGCCCCGATCAGCAGGTCTGGGTGCTGACGAAATGCTATGGCAAGCGAGAAGGCGCCGCGCAGGCGGGGCAGCACTTCGCTCACCGCTTCCTGCGGTGACTTGCCCGCTTCGATCTGTTCCGAGACGAGATGCGCCACGATCTCGCTATCGGTCTCGCTTTCGAACGTGCGCCCGCGCGCGAGCAGTTCGGCCCGCAGCTGCGCAAAATTCTCGATGATCCCGTTGTGGACGATCGCCACTTCACCGGTCGCGTGCGGATGCGCGTTCTGCGTGGTCGGTGCACCATGGGTGGCCCAACGCGTGTGGGCAATGCCGGTCATCGCATCGACCGGGCTTTCCGCCAGCACATTCACCAGATTCGCCAGCTTGCCCTCGGCGCGCCTGCGAACCAGCTCGCCCTCGCTCACCACGCACAGGCCGGCGCTGTCATAGCCACGATATTCCATCCGCCGCAGTGCATCGATCAGCCGCTGGGCGACCGGTTCAGTTCCAACGATGCCGATAATTCCGCACATGCTTGCCCCGCAGGATGTTCCGCAGCGCCTTTAGGCGCACAAAAGTGAATAGATGCTTGGCACTAGCGACAATTTGGCGACGATCAAACGGTGATGTTGGGTTGAGCCAGCTTCAGCCCATCGCGCCATAAATAGAGTCCGGCTCCAATGACCACCGCGGCACCCAGCATTGTCAGCAGATCGGGAGTATTGTCGAACCACCACCAGCCGAAGAAGCTGGCGACCAATATCTGGACATAGCTGGCCGGTGCGACTTGCGCAGCGCCCGCGCGGGTCGTTCCCAGATAGGTCAAATAATGCGCCGTGCTGGCGGTGAGCGCCACGAATGTGCAGCGCAGTACCATGTCGAGGCTCGGCCAGCCGAAATCCATCCCTGCAATCCCGACCCACTTCGCCCCGAACGCAGCAACCACCAGGATCGGAGCCGCAACCGCTGCCATGAAGAACTGCATCGACAGAGCGCTGCCCTGACCCGCTGAAGCACGGTTGAGGATGATCACCAGCGAGAAGAAGAGCGCCGCCACCAGCGGGAAGATTGCCGCCCAGCCGAGCTCGAGGAAGTTGGGACGCAGGATCACGAATACCCCGGCCAACGCAAAGGCAGAGGCGATCCATACCGCAGGCCGCACCCGCTCACCCAGCAAAGGGCCGCTCAGCACGGCGGTCAGGACCGGCGAGACAAAGGTGATCGCCATGGTTTCCGCCAGCGGCATGACGTAGATGGCCGAGAAAAATGCGAGGGTGGATATCGACAGGCAGACGCCGCGCCCGACCTGGATCCAGGGGTTGCGAGGATGGAATGCGGCCGCCCCTTGCTTGGCCCATAGCAACCCAGCGAGCGCAACTGCCCCGATGGAAAACCGCAGGGCTGCCACCAATGTGACCGGCCAAGCCCCCGCCATGGTTTTCACCACAGCATCGCCTACCGACAAAATCGCAAAGCCGGCGATCGCCAGCAGCAGTCCTGATCTTTCAGTGTGTTGCACTCTACTCCTTACCTGCCCGTTGGCGACAGAGCCGCTTGGGGGATCGGCAGTGACTTGGCAAGCGGGCATGCGCCGACAGGGTCCAAACAGGGTTAACCAAGACTTTATATCTTCGCCCTAGACCGTGTCCTGACAAGTCGACCGAAGGGCAATAGGGCTGGATGGAATCCTCCGCGCACATCGCAGGGAACAAGGCGCTTGAAATGCCTCTGGTCCGCGGCAACGCACCGGCGTTTCCGCTCGAGATCAATATCGCGATCGGCTTCCTCGTACTTACCCTTGCGGTCGGTATCTGGTTTGGCCTGCCGTTCAGCTTTCCCAATGGAGACCGGGCCGCATCGGTTGGGGTGAACTATCTCTATCCGCTGATCGCGATCGCAATCTGGGCAGCGATCATGGTGTTCCAGCGTAGCAAACAGGTGACATCGACATTCTTCGTCGCCCTACCAGCCTATGCCCTGGTGTTGCTGTGCCATTTCAACCTCAAGCTTTGGATTCCGCACCTCAACCCGAGATTATGGGACCAGGCCTATTGGGCCAGTGATCAGGCAATTCGGCCACTGATTGATGGTGCAATGGCGTTCCGCACGACGCTCGATCCGGTGATTCCGCTAGACAGCAATTTCTACATGCTGGGCTTTATCGCGCTGTTCTACCTCGCGTTCGGCTATGCCTGCCTTAAACGACCCGAAACCTTTCGCGAACTGGTTCTGGCCGCGATCATCATGCAGATCATGGGTTCATTCGCCTATCTGGTTGCGCCGGCGCTTGGCCCGTTCCTGTTCGAAGCCGGGGTTGAGCCTCCGGCCACGCTGGCCCAGCAATCGATGCTCGCATCGTGGCACGCCAACACCGCTGGCGGGGCCGAATGGATCGCAACAGAGGGGGGCCGCCAGATCACCGTCGGGCTTGCCGCCATGCCATCGCTCCATGCCGGGGGGGCGTTCCTGTTCCTGATATATGCGCTGCGCTATACGGTGGCGTTGCGCCTTCCATTTACGCTCCTGTTCGCATTTATCGCGATCGATGCGGTTGCCAATCGCTGGCACTATGCGGTTGACCTGCCGGCAGGAATGGCACTGGCCGCGATAGCGACATGGATTGCGGCAGGATTGGTGAAGCAATCTTCCCCGATCGGGCACATTGGAAAGTCGCAGGAATGACCGCAATCGCGCGCCAGCTCCTGAAGATCGACCTGCGAACCTTCGTCCTGCGCCGCGAGGACGTGCTGATCATGGCATTTGTAGCAGCGCTGGGTGTGCTGGTGAACGGCTACATTGCCGGCATTGGCGGCGCTGCTATGTCTGCTGCAGAATACCTGCCCAACCTGAATTTCTACCTGATCGCAATCGCGGTCTATATCTGCGGCGTCGCCAGTTACCTGCTGATCCGCTTTCGACCAGGCGAGCCCACGAAATTCCTGCTTGTCTCGGACGAAGCCACCCGCATGTGGCGCGGCACAGCCATGGGATTGCCGCCGATTGTCGCCGTGGCGCTGTTCATGCCAAGCTTTTCGCTGGTCAAGGCCAGCATCCCGATGATCGCGGACTATGCCTGGGATGGCACGTTCATTGAACTCGACCGACAAATTCATGGCACCGATCCGTGGCGCATTCTCCAGCCGCTGCTTGGCAATCCGCTTGTCACTGCACTGCTGGCCAAGATCTATCACATGTGGTTCCTGCTGATCTATGGCGGGTGCTTGTTTTTCGCGTTCCTGGTTGAGGATCGCGCGTTGCGGTACCGCTTCTTCTTTTCCTATTTCACGATGTGGACGATTGGCGGAATGGCCATGGCGGCGGGATTCGCTTCGGTTGGGCCGTGTTTCCTCGATCCGGTCCAAGGCAATCCCCATTTTGCCGACCAGATGCGCTATCTTTACGCCGCAAACGAGGTTTTCCCGGTGGACGTGCTCGAAGTGCAAGAGGGAATCCTCACCTGGTATCAAACCGGCGCCACCGGCCTTGGCAGCGGCATTTCGGCCATGCCATCGATGCATGTTGCCTTGGCTTTCCTGTTCTTCCTCGCAATTCGCAAGGTCTCCAGGTTCGCGGGCTGGTTCTTTGGGCTGTTCGCACTGACCATCACGGTCGCGTCGGTCCACCTGGCCTATCACTATGCCGTTGATGGCTATGTCGCGATCCTCTTGGTGGGAGGCATCTGGTGGATCATGGGCAAGATCACGCCTTCCATCCTCTCGCAGAACCCTGAAAAATCACTTGTCGCCAAAACACTGCCTTCTTCGACCCGACCTTTAGGAAAAAAATAAGCTTTCCCAATTATTCACCATTTTTGGATAGCTGCTCTTCGCCATAGGGCGTCGATGGCAGGTTTGGTTGATCGCCTAGGGGGCTTGGAATGACTGCATTCGGAAGGAAGAATGGACCTGGCGGGATGAACCCCGGAGGCCGTCCGTCCTTTGGCGTCGCGCGACCGATGAAGGGTGGCGCGGGCAAACCGGCAGACGACGCTTCGCAGGGTGGCAAGCAGTTCCCCCCACTTCCCGAACAGGGGCAGGCGCCTGCGTCCGCCCCGGCACCGTCCAACAATGCACGGCCAACCGGCGTAGAAGACGCCATGAACCGACTCGACGACCGAATGAATTCGGTGCACGAGACCAC
Source organism: Alphaproteobacteria bacterium (assembly GCA_006226465.1). Classification (GTDB taxonomy): domain Bacteria; phylum Pseudomonadota; class Alphaproteobacteria; order Sphingomonadales; family Sphingomonadaceae; genus Erythrobacter. The sequence goes on from SBHJ01000108.1 coordinate 8,021, forward strand.
CGAAGTCGGCGGTTTCGAAGCGAGCGTCCACAAGATCAAGGAACAGGTGCTGCCGCGCCTGCTCGAACGCGTCGATCCCGAAGCAGCCGCAACACTGACCAAAGACGAGCTGAGCGAAGAATTCCGCCCAATCATCATGGAAGTGCTGGCCGAGCTGAAGGTCACGCTCAACCGGCGCGAGCAATTCGCGCTCGAAAAGGTGCTGATCGACGAGCTGCTTGGCTTTGGCCCGCTCGAAGAACTGCTCAACGACCCTGACGTATCGGACATCATGGTCAACGGCCCCGAACAGACCTACATCGAAAAGAAGGGCAAGCTGGTCATCGCGCCGATCCGGTTCCGCGACGAGCAGCATCTGTTCCAGATTGCCCAGCGTATCGTCAACCAGGTCGGCCGCCGCGTCGACCAGACAACGCCCCTGGCCGACGCCCGCCTCAAGGACGGCAGCCGTGTCAACGTGATCGTGCCGCCGCTGTCGCTGCGCGGCACCGCCATCTCGATCCGTAAGTTCTCCGAGAAGCCGATCACGATCGACATGCTCAAGGAATTCGGCTCGATGAGCGAGAAGATGGCGACTGCGCTCAAGATCGCGGGCGCCTGCCGGATGAACATCGTCATCTCGGGCGGTACCGGTTCGGGTAAGACAACCATGCTCAACGCCCTGTCGAAGATGATCGATCCGGGCGAACGCGTGCTGACGATCGAAGACGCGGCCGAACTTCGCCTGCAGCAGCCGCATTGGTTGCCGCTCGAAACGCGCCCACCGAACCTCGAAGGCCAGGGCGCCATCACCATCGGCGACCTCGTCAAGAACGCCCTGCGTATGCGTCCTGACCGCATCATCCTGGGCGAAATTCGTGGCGCGGAATGTTTCGACCTTCTCGCCGCGATGAACACCGGCCACGACGGTTCGATGTGTACGCTCCACGCCAACAGTCCGCGCGAATGCCTGGGCCGTATGGAAAACATGATCCTGATGGGCGACATCAAGATCCCGAAGGAAGCCATTTCCCGCCAGATCGCCGAATC
>SBHJ01000296.1 GCA_006226465.1 Alphaproteobacteria bacterium
TCGGGCAGTGCCTATCGCATCAATGGCCGCGATGTGCGGGCCAAGGATGTTGCGCTGACCTTTGCCGACGCCGCCACCGGTGCGCATAGCCCCGCACTGGTGAGCCAGGGAAAGATCGCCCAGGTCATCGCCGCCAAGCCCGCCGAACGGCGCCAGATGCTGGAAGAGGCGGCGGGAATCGCCGGCTTGCATGTCCGCCGCAAGGATGCCGAAAGCAAGCTTCGGCAAACCGAGACCAATCTCGCCCGGCTCGAAGATTTGATGGCCGGACTCGACGCGCAGATGGCCAATTTGCGCCGCCAGGCCAAACAGGCGGAACGTTACAAGAAACTCTCCGATGAAATCCGTGTCGCAGAGGCCAGGCTGCTGTTCGCCCGCTGGCGCGATGCCGCCGCCGCCGCCGAAGAGGCACGGGCCGCCGCCAAGGCCGCCGAAGAACGGGTTGAACATGCCAAGCGCGCCGCCGATGAGGCGCAGAAAGCGCAGGCCAGTGCCGCCGCCGCCTTGGCCGAGGCGCGCGACGAGCTGGCTGACCGCCGCGACGATGCCAGCGCGCACGGCCACCGCATGGCGGCACTCACCAGCCAGCTTGAGGCAGCCGAGCAACGGCTGGCCGACCTTGACCGACAAAAAGCGCGGCTCGAGGAAGATCGCGGCAATGCCGACCGGTTGACCCAGGATGCCGCAGCGGCGCTGGCGCGTCTCGAGCGGGAAATCGCGGCCAATGCGGCAGCTCTGGCGAGCGATGAAGCCCAACGTCCGGCGCTCGCGGTCAATTCGGAGAAGACCGAATCCGCCAGCCGTGCGGCGGAACTCGCGCTGGCCAAGGCCACCGCCGATCATGCCGGGGTAGAAGCCGAATGGCGTGTCGCCGAAGCGGAGATTTCGCAGGCCGAGGCGCGGCTCGCGCGCTTGAACAATGAGGCCGAGCGGCAGCACCGCTTGCGCGCGGAATTGAGCGAATCCGGCGACCCCGCGGCTGAGGTCGAAAGCGCTAGGTTGGCAGCAGCAGACGCCACCGAGGCGCTGGAGGGCCTGCGCGCCAGGCTTGCCACCGATCAGTTGCGCAAGGCCGAGCTGCAAATCCAGCGTGACGAGGCAGCGAGCGCACTCGCTTCTGCACGGGCAGAACAGGCGGGAGTTGAGCGCGAATATCAGGCGCTGGCGCGCGATCGCGATGCCCGCGCCAAGCAGGCCGAGCAGCGCAAGGGATTGCCCGCCGCGCTCGACAAGCTTGGCGTTGCGCCGGGTTATGAACGCGCGATCGCCGCCGTCCTGGGGCGTGACGCCAAGTCACCGCTCGGTCGGCCGGGCGCCGATGCCGATGGCCGTTTCTGGACAGGAGGGGCCGCTCCCACGCCCGTCAGCGACAGCATCCTGGCGCACATCACCCAATGCCCGGACGAGCTCAAGCCGCGCCTTGCACTGGTCCATTACGCCGAAAGCGATGATGGCCGAACGCTGGCTCCAGGGGAGTGGCTGGTCACCGCCAAGGGTCATTTGCGCCGGTGGGACGGTTTCGTCGCGCGCGGCGAAGGCGCGGCAGAAGCTGCGCGGCTCGAAGCCGCCAACCGCCTGAACGAGCTGGAGGGCCAGCTCCCGGCATTACGCAAAGCGGTCGAGCAGGCGGAACAGGCTCAGGATAGCTCACGCGACTCGCTCGCCGCGCTTCAGACCGATCTTGTCGCGCAGGAGCGCAGCATTGCCGAAGCCAGCGAGGCCGAACGCCATGCATTGCGTGCCCTCGACCAGGCCGAAGCTGCGCGCGAACGCCACGCCGCGAGACTGGAAGAACTGGCCAATACCGAAAAGGATCTCGGCGAACAGCTTGCGCAGGCCGAAGGCGAACTCGCCGCCGCGCAGGAGAAACGCGCCGCCCTGCCCGCCCCCGATGCCGGTCGCGCTACATTGGAGGCGGCGCAAGCGAAGCACGAAGCCGCCCGCTCAGCCGTACTCGCGGCCGCTGCCGAACTTGCCGCACATGACCAGGGGCTGGCGGTGGCTCGCGAACGCCTCGCGGCACAGCGCCAAGACCGCGCCAATTGGGAAGCCCGTTCAGGTGAAGCTGCTGCCCGCATGGCCGATACTGCGGGCCTGCTCGAGGAAATCGAACAGGAACGCGCCGTCACCGCCGCCAAGCCTGCCGGCCTGATGCGTGAGATCGAACAGGGCGACGTGATGCGCGCCAAGCTGAGCCAGGAGCTCGCCGCAGCCGAGGCGATGGTCGCCGAACGGCAGGAATGCGTCTCCGTGGCCGATCGATCCTTTGCCGAGGCGAACGAAGTGCTTGCAAGCGCACGCGAAACTCGTGCCGGGATGGCCGCAAGGGCCGAAAACGAAGAGGCGCGCCGTGGCGAGATGGCGCGCATCTCGGGCGAAAGATTCCAATGCCCGCCGCCCCTGCTGGGCGAACGCTTCGAATTCGATGCTGAAGGCGTGAAGGACTCCAGCGCCGAAGCGGAAGAAATGGATCGCCTCACCGCCAGTCGCGAACGGATCGGACCGGTCAACCTCGTCGCAGCCGAGGAATTGGCCAAGATCGAGCAGGAGCACGGCACCAGCGCGACCGAACAGGCCGAATTGGCCGAAGCGGTCAATCGCCTGCGTGGATCGATCGGCAATCTCAACCGCGAGGGCCGCGAGCGGCTGCGTGCCGCCTTCGAAGAGGTCGATACCCATTTCCGCCGGCTGTTCACTCGGCTGTTCCAGGGCGGACAGGCGCATCTGGCGCTGGTCGACAGCGACGATCCGCTCGAAGCGGGGCTCGAAATCTATGCCCAGCCGCCGGGCAAGAGGCTCCAAAGCCTCAGCCTGCTGTCGGGCGGCGAACAGGCGCTGACCGCCACCGCGCTGATCTTTGCGCTGTTCCTGACCAATCCGGCGCCGATCTGCGTGCTCGACGAAGTCGATGCCCCGCTCGACGACGCCAATATCGAACGGTTCTGCGACCTGCTCGATTCGATGGTGCTCGACACCAGCACCCGTTACCTGATCGTGACACACAATGCCGTGACGATGAGCCGCATGCATCGGCTGTTCGGTGTGACCATGGCGGAAAAGGGGATCAGCCGCCTGGTCAGCGTAGACCTGGGCGAAGCCGAACTAATGGCGGCGGAGTAGTGGCAGAGCCAAGTTCTCGCGTTTACGCTGGAATCAAGCCTCGATAATCGCGGCCAGCCGCGCGCGGATTGCCTTGAGTTGCGGCAAGAATGCAGCAAGATCTGGTCCGTCCGAAGGAGCCACACCGATTGACAGCATGGTCGGCACCTCACCCACGGCCTCGCTGCCCTTGCCCGCGCGGATCGCGGCCTTGGCCCCTTTCAGCGTATAACCTTCGCGATTTACCAAGCGGTCGATCGTCTCGACCAGCGATACGTCATCGGGGCGGTAATATCGCCGCCCGCCGCTGCGCTTAAGAGGTTTCAGCATCGGGAATTGCTGTTCCCAATAGCGTAGTACGTGCGGCTTGATACCGAGTCCGTCGCTGACCTCTCCGATGGTCCTCAGCGCATCTGCGTCCTTGCCATCGTCGAAGGTGCTCATGGTCTCACTCTCCCTTGGCGACCCGTTCCTTGAGCAACTGGCTTGCCCGGAAGGTCATGACCCGGCGCGGGGTGATCGGAACTTCGATACCTGTCTTGGGATTGCGCCCAATCCGCTCGCGCTTGTCGCGCAACACAAAGCTGCCGAAGCCCGAAATCTTGACGTTCTCGCCCCGAGCCAAGGCGTCGCTCATCTGGCTCAGAATAGCTTCGACCAGATCAAGCGATTCGGCCCGAGACAGGCCCATCTTGCGGTTAATCGTCTCAGCAAGGTCTGCGCGAGTTAGCGTGCCCACCGAACGCATCATCGGCCGTTCTCCCTTTTATGGCGCGACCCACAGGAACAATACGGACACTTGTACGGTTTTCGGCATGGTTCCGCAACTTCCACAAGGAATTCAGCGGACTTTTTTCACATGCGAATCAGGCTGGCACCCCAGGTAAAGCCACCGCCCATCGCCTCCAGCATCACCAGATCACCCGATTTTATGCGCCCGTCCTTGCGTGCCACATCCAATGCCAGCGGTACTGACGCAGCCGACGTATTGGCGTGCCGGTCAACCGTCACCACCACGCGCTCGGCCGGAATGCCGAGCTTGCGTGCAGTTGCATCGAGTATCCTGGCATTGGCCTGGTGCGGTACAACCCAATCGACATCGTCGATCGATAATCCTGATTCTTCAAGAACTTCACCCAGAACTTCGGCCAGGTTGACGACTGCGTGACGGAATACCTCACGCCCCTTCATTCGCACATGGCCCACTGTTTGGGTGGTCGAAGGACCGCCATCGACATAAAGCAGATCATGCTGCGCGCCATCGGCATGGAGCCGCGAAGTGATCACGCCGGGGCCCGCTTCGTCGCTATCCTGCGCCTCCAGCAACACGGCACCTGCGCCGTCACCGAACAGCACGCAGGTGGTGCGATCCTCCCAGTCGAGAATCCGGCTGAAGGTTTCTGCACCAATCACCAGTGCGCGCCTGGCCATACCCGTGCGCAGCATCGAATCGGCAGTCGCCAGCGCATAAAGAAATCCTGAGCAGACCGCCGCGACATCGAAGGCGATTCCGCCGTTGCAGCCCAACGCATCCTGGACCTTGGTGGCAGTGGCGGGGAAGGTGTTATCAGGCGTGGCGGTCGCGAGCACTATCAGGTCGATTGTCGTCGGATCCACTCCGGCGTCGGCGCAGGCCGCCTTGGCTGCGTCAATCGCTAACGATGACGTCGTCTCGCCCTCACCCGCGACATAGCGCTGACGGATTCCGCTGCGCTCGACGATCCATTCATCGCTGGTATCGACGGTCTGCGCCAATTCCTCATTGGAAACGCAACGTTTCGGCAGGGCCGAGCCGCTCCCGCGCACGACTGAACGGATCATTCTGCATCCTCTGCGCTGGAATCACCATTATTGGTGCCGCGCCACAAAGTCTCGTTCAGCTCGGCCAAATCCTGCGTGATGCGATTGGTGATATCGTCCTCCAGAAGGCGCGCGGCAACTTCTACGGCGTTGGCGACACCCTTGGCCGTGGCGCTGCCATGGCTCTTCACCACCACACCATTGAGGCCGAGGAACACCGCACCGTTGTGATTGTTCGGGTCGAGATGGTGCTTGAGCAGTTCGGTGGCGGGACGTGAAACCAGAAAACCGATCTTCGACCGCAACGAGCTGGTGAAGGCGTTGCGCAGCAGATCGGTAACGAAGCGCGCTGCGCCTTCGATCGCCTTCAATGCGATGTTGCCCGAAAATCCGTCGGTCACGACAACATCGACTTCGCCGCGATTGATCTTGTCGCTTTCGACGAAGCCATCGAATTGCAGCGCCAGACCGCTGGCCTGCTGCAATTGCGCAGCGGCATCGCGCAGCGCCTCTGTGCCCTTGATCTCTTCGGTCCCGATGTTGAGCAGCCGCACGCGCGGCCTGTCAAACCCGTTGACCACGCGCGAATAGGCCGCGCCCATGATCGCGAATTGCACCAGGTTGCGCGCATCGGCCTCGGTATTGGCGCCAAGATCGAGCATGATCACGTCGTGCTCCTCCAGCGTGGGCAGCAAGGCCGCGAGCGCGGGCCGGTCAATCCCCGGCATAGTGCGCAGCGCCAGCTTGCTCATCGCCATCAGCGCTCCGGTATTGCCCGCGCTGACAGCGGCCCCGGCATCGCCCATTTTCACCGCGTTGACGGCAAGCCCCATCGAAGTGGTCTTGGCGCGGCGGAGCGCCTGGGTCGGCTTCTCGTCACCAGCAACAACATCCTCGCAATGGAGGATTTCGGAAGCACCCGCCATGTTCGGATGGTTTTCCAGCGCACGCTTGATTCGCGCCTCGTCGCCCACCAGCAGGAATTTGAACTGGTCGTGGCGCCGGCGAGCCAGCGCCGCACCTTCGATCATCACGCGCACGCCTTCGTCTCCGCCCATCGCATCAATGGCGATACGCGGCAGGCTCATGCTCGTGTCTCCAGCATTATACGGTCGATTACAGGCCGACCGCGACGACCTCGCGACCGTTGTAATAGCCGCAGTGCGGGCACAGATTGTGCGGACGCTTCAGCTCGCCACAGTTGGAGCATTCGTGGAATGCCTCGACCTTCAGCGAATCATGCGCGCGGCGGTTGCCACGGCGGTGGGGCGATACTTTTCTCTTGGGGACAGCCATTGCGGCACCTGTTCCTCAAATAAATTCATTCGTTTCGTGGGCCGCTCTAGGGCAAGGTCCGGTGGCACACAAGTCAACGTGCGCCGTTACGGTCCCAGCCATGGCGGGAAGCCGCGCGCTATAGCGAAAAATTCCACCGTTGCAAGCCGTGGCTGACCAGCATAGCTACACAACCGGGTCAACAAGAGGGGGAACCCGAATGAATATGCTTCTGCCTGTTACACTTTCGTCGGCCGCTGCGGCCGGAATCCTTGCCATTTGGCTGATGATTCGCGTCGGCCAGGTTCGCACTTCGGAGAAGGTGAGCGTCGGTGACGGAGGGAATGAGAAGGTCATCCGTCGTATGCGCGCCCATGCGAACTTTGTCGAAAGCGCGCCATTCGTTCTGATTCTGCTGGCGGTGATCGAACTGGCCGGCAGGGGTGACCCCTGGCTTGCCTATGTTGCCGCAGCCTATTTCATCGGCCGGATCGCACATGGATTCGGCATGGAAGGCGGCAGTTTCGGGATCGGCAGGACCGTTGGAACACTGGTTACCTTGCTGACATTAATCGGCCTGTCGGTGGTTGCTGCATTGATCGGTCTGGGGAAGATGTAATTGCGGTTCTGGTTGCGCGCGCCCGGTTGGGCGTCGCGCAATCAAGAAAGCGCATAATCGCTCACAAAGGCGTTGGTCTGGCGCTCTCGCCCGAATGTGCTGGTCGGGCCGTGACCGGGTATGAACATCACGTCCGCTCCAAGTGGCCAAAGCCGCTGCGTGATCGAATCGATCAGATCCTGGTGATTGCCCATCGGGAAATCGGTGCGTCCGATGCTGCCCTGGAACAACACATCGCCAACAATCGCAAAGCGGCTGGGCGCATGGTAGAAGACGACATGGCCCGGCGTGTGGCCGGGGCAGTGGATCACATCCAGCTCGAGCTCACCAAGACTGACTTTGTCGCCATGGTTTAGCCAGCGATCGGGCTCGAATACCTTGCCATTGATGCCGTATTTGGCACCATCCTCGTCGAGCCGGCTGATCCAGAAACGATCGGCTTCGTGCGGTCCCTCGATCGGCAGGCCCAGCTCCTCGGCCAGGATTCCGGTCTGCCCGCAGTGATCGATATGGCCATGGGTGACGAGCAGCTTCTCAAGCGTTACGCCGGCCTTCTCCACTGCCGCCTTCAGCCGATCGAGATCGCCGCCTGGGTCGACCAAGGCGCCCTTCATCGTCTTGGTGCACCACACCAGTGAGCAGTTCTGTTGCAGCGGAGTAACGGGAATGATCGCTGCGCGCAGCGGAGGGAGTGGCTTTTCGGCAGGTTCGGTCATGCATGCGATGTGGCGGCTTGCGCGCCCGGATGCAAGCCGCCTCAGCTTCAGAACGGCAGTATGGCGAGGTCCGGTGGCAGCCAGCCGCGTCGCGCCTCAACGCTGAACAGCAATTCGCGCGACCAATAGGCGAGGAGCCAGTCCGAGCGGCCATATTCGCTGTCCATCAGTGCTGCCAGCACGCGCTCCAATGGCTCTTCCAGTCCGTGACGGTCGAGAACATGCCGCGCCGCGCCCAGCGATGCGATGGTGATCGTGTGGTGGTAGCCTTCGCTATCGGTATTGGGCGTTCCGTGAAATGCGTTCAATCGCAGGATTATCTCGCGAAACGCCTCCGGCGCACCCTGCGCCGGCTTGTGCCGCAGCACCCACAGCGCCAGGGCGAAATGCGCCGCATGGGTCCATTCGGGGCGCGGCAGAGTTGCGCCGAGCGCGCGCAGTGCAAGGGTTTCTATTTTCGCATCGTTATCAAGTTCGGTCATGGATTGATCCTTTGCTGGATTCCCGACCGACATGAAAAACCCCGCCAGCCGGGCGGGGTTGTCGTTTTCTGCGAAGACCGATCAGCAGTCAGGGCGCAGGCACACAAGCAGCCGCCGCGAATATGCGACGGGTTCCTTGGACGCTGCGCAGGATTGCCAAGTCAGCCATCCGCGGTTGCTGCGCTTTCAAAAGTCCGGTGTCAAGCCACCAGCTCTGCGCGTTTCTGCCTCGCGGTCTCGCTCAGCATCCGGCAACCGGACAGCTCCGCCGCGCGCCATAGCTGGTCGCGGTCGTCAAGGTCGGTGAGCAATCCAGCCCGGGCTTCATAGCTCGCCAGACGCAAGCGATCGCTGGGATGATTGCGCCCGAACTGCTCGGCCAGGTCAATTGCGCCCTCGTGGCCCGTAGCCACAGCAACGCGCAGGAATGCCTCGGTAGAATTGGGGCTGAGCACGCGCGTTATTTCGCCCTCCTGCAGGTCGAAGCCATATTGGTCGTACCAATGCTGCGCCGGATCGACATGCATGACGTTGAGCGAGACCGAGAGGCTTTCGGGCGGAATCTGGCTGTGGATGTCGAGGTGCGCACGGTAGAGCATGAGGCTGCCCGGGTGGAGCTGGCCGCGTTCGACAAAGCGCAGGTTCGGTTGTTCGCCGACATATCCCGCGACACTCTCATAGTCGTACTCATAGTAGTCGCTGCGATAGCCGGGGCCGAGGTAACCGCTGGTCAGAAACGAGAAATTGTGATCGTGCGGGATCCCATAGACGAATGTCCTTGCGCCGCTTGCCTGGAAGCAGTGATCGCTTTCGGCTGGCCAGATGTTGGCCCGCAGGAACACATCGTTGCATCTTGGGCCGAGAACGATGGCCTGCGGGCCGTAACCGCTTTCGATCGCGCTTTCACGATGATGCGGTTTGATCTGGGCGATCAGGAGATCGCCAAGGAACGTGCGGTTGTTGCTGAGCTTGCGCAGCCACAGTGCCGCAGCGGAGATTCGTTCTTCGCAGCGAGGATCGAAT
>SBHJ01000251.1 GCA_006226465.1 Alphaproteobacteria bacterium
TTGGATCGAACTTGCGGGATCGACGACCCCTTGTTTCGCGGCATGCCAAAACATCGTGCCATGATCGATCTCGCCATCCTTGGCCGGCCAGGTGTCGCTATGAGAATCGAAATGGATCAGCGAAAGCGGCTGCCCGACTTGCTGGGCCAGCGAACGCAACACCGGATAGGTGCAGAAATGGTCACCACCCAGCATCAACGTGCACGCACCTGCCTTGTGGATCCCCGCGAACTGCTCCTCGATTGAACCGATAACCTGCGTCGGCGAGCCATATGGCACTGCAATATCGCCGAAATCCACCACATCGAGCCTGTCGAAGGGATCGAAATCCCAGCCCCACACTGCATCCCAGGCAATCATTGCCGATCCCTGCCGCACCGCGCGCGGACCATAGCGAGATCCCGGACGACCGGTGGTGGCGAGGTCAAATGGAATGCCAACGACCGCAACGTCCGCGCCCGCCACATCCTTGGCGTAGCGGCGGCGCATGAAGCTGAGCACGCCGGAAAAGGTCGGTTCGCCGATAGTCCCATCGGCCCTTCCCTCGCGGGTTAAAGCCAGATCAACAGGTTGATTGGGTGATTTGCCGTCAGACATGGGTCAGATCGTGATGCAGAGGTATTTCATCTCGACATAGTCGTCGATGCCGTGACGTGAGCCTTCGCGGCCCAGGCCCGATTGCTTGACACCACCAAAGGGCGCGACCTCTGTCGAGAGGATACCCGAATTGATGCAAACCATGCCGCTTTCAATTGCCTCGGCCACCCGCCAGACGCGGCTGAGATCTCGCGAATAGAAATAGGCGGCCAGACCGAACTCGGTGTCGTTGGCCATGGCAATCGCTTCTTCCTCGGTATCGAAGCGGATCACAGGTGCAAGCGGGCCAAAGGTTTCCTCGCCGGCAACAAGCATGTCCTGCCGCGCTTCGGCGATCACTGTCGGTTCGAAAAAGGTCCCGCCCAACGCATGGCGCTTACCACCTGCGACAAGCCGCCCACCCTTGGCAAGAGCGTCGGCCACGTGTTCCTCGATCTTGGCGACAGCGTTCGCGTCGATCAACGGGCCTTGCTCGGTGCCCGCATCCATACCGTCTCCCACCTTGAGCGCATTGGCTGCGGCCGCCAGTTTCTCGACGAATTCTTCATAAATGCTGGACTGGGCATAGATCCGGTTGGTGCAAACGCACGTCTGGCCCGAATTGCGGTATTTGCTCGCCATGGCACCAGCTACAGCAGCATCGACATCGGCATCGTCAAACACGATGAAGGGGGCATTGCCGCCCAGCTCCAGGCTCAGCTTCTTGATCGTTTCGGCGCTCTGCCGCATCAGCAGACGTCCGATCTCGGTCGAGCCGGTAAAGGAGAGTTTGCGCACTAGCGGATTGCCGGTCATCTCGCCACCGATCGCCCGAGCATTGCCGGTGACCACGTTGAACACGCCCGCCGGAATACCCGCCTCTTCCGCCAGCACCGCCAGCGCCAATGCCGAATAGGGAGTTTGCGCCGCAGGCTTGATCACGATCGGGCAGCCTGCAGCGAGCGCTGGACCTGCCTTGCGTGTGATCATGGCATTGGGAAAGTTCCAGGGCGTGATCGCGGCAGCGACCCCGATCGGCTGCTTGAGCACCACGATCCGCTTGTCCTGCATGTGGCCCGGGATCACCTCGCCATAGAGCCGCTTCCCTTCTTCCGCGAACCATTCGATGAAGCTCGCGCCATAGGCAATCTCGCCACGGCTTTCAGCCAGGCTCTTGCCTTGCTCCATGGTCAGGAGACGCGCTAGATCCTCCTGATTTGCCATCATCAATTCGTACCAGCGACGCAGGATCGCCGCTCGCTCCTTCGCGGTTTTTGCGCGCCATGCCGGGAAAGCCGCCTGGGCGGCTTCGATCGCACGACGGGTCTCATTCACGCCGCAATTTGGTACAGTCCCAAGCTGCGTTCCGGTGGCCGGATTGGTGACTGGATTGCATGAGCCATCGTCGGCACCGACCCAATGCCCATCGATAAAACAGGCTTCACGAAGGAGCGGAATTGAGGTCATCTTCTTGTCAGCCAATATCCTGCAGTCTGGGTAGCGCCTCATCCAGCGCACGCCGGATTATGGCGACCATATCATCGATCTGATCGGTCGAAATGACCAGCGGTGGGCACATGACGATGGAATCGCGGATGCCGCGCACCATCAAGCCGTTTGCGATGCACAGGTCGCGCACCATCGGTCCTGCGGTGCCTTCCGCGCCACCGAACCGTGCACCGGTGACCTTGTCCGCCACGATCTCGACCGCGCCCAGCAGGCCGACCGAGCGGGTCTGGCCAACCAGCGGGTGCTCATCGAGTGCTGCCAAGGCTTTAGCCAGGTACGGCCCGGTCTCGCTGCCGGTCCGTTCGGCCAATCCTTCGCGTTGGATGATTTCGATATTGCGCAGAGCCACGGCCGCAGCGACCGGATGCCCTGAATAGGTAAAGCCGTGGACGAAATCGCCACCGGTCTTCATCACCTCAATCACTTCTGCAGATGCAGCGGTGGCCGAAATTGGCAGGTAGCCAGATGAAAGCCCCTTCGCCATCGGCATGATATCGGGCGTCACGCCCATTGTCTCGTGACCCCACATCTTGCCAGTGCGGCCGAAGCCAGTGATGACCTCGTCGCAGATCAGCAGGATGCCATACTTGCGGCAGATCGCCTCGACCTGGGGCCAGTAATTGGCAGGTGGCACGATCACGCCCCCCGCGCCCTGCACCGGTTCGCCGATAAAGGCGGCAACATTTTTAGGCCCAACTTCAAGGATCCGGTCTTCGATCGCCTGGGCGCAGGCCGTACCGAAGTCTTCCTCCGACATGTCGCGCCCCTCATTGTACCAATAGGGCTGGCGAACATGCTCAACACCCGGGATCGGCAGGCCAGGAGTAGCGTGCATCGCCTTCATCCCGCCCAGCGAGACACCTGCAACTGTCGATCCGTGATAGGCGTTCCAGCGGCTGATGAAGGTCTGGCGCTTGGGCTCTCCCTTTAGCTCCCAATAACGGCGCACCATTCTGAACACGGTGTCGTTCGCTTCGCTTCCCGAAGAATTGAAGAAAACATGCGGCAGGCGACCATTAGTAAGGCTGGCGATCTTGTCGGCCAGCAGAACGGTGGGCGGCGTCGCGGTCTTGAAGAAGGTGTTGTAGAAGGGCAGCTCGCGCATCTGTTCCGCTGCGACCTCGACCAGCTCTTCCCGCCCATAGCCCACATTGACGCACCACAGGCCCGCCATGCCATCGAGAATGCGATTGCCGTCGCCATCGTGGATGTAGCATCCCTCTGCATGGGTGATGATGCGGCTACCGCCAAGGTTCTCGATTTCCTTCCAGTCTGCCTGTGCCGGAAGGTGATGTGCAACGTCGAGCCGGCGAAGTTCGGCGATATCGTAATTGCGGGGCATGTTTGGTCTTCCTTGAATATCTCTGTGTGCGCCGCGCGGCGCGGAGGCTTACGATGATGCTTGGCGCCGAGGCGCGCGACCTCACGGCGTGAAGCACAGCCTTGCAAGATAGATGTCATAGCGTCTGACCGGCACGATCATTGCTCACCCCTCGCAGCCTTTCCAAGCAGGCGGAAGAATGCCTGACTATCGGTATTTGTATCAGTTTCCCATTCGGGATGCCACTGCACAGCCAGCAGAGGTGCGCCATTGGGTCTCGCGCTGAACGCTTCGACCAAACCATCGGGCGCCTTTGCCTCAACCGCAAGCGATTCCGCGAGCTGACCAACGCCCTGGTAATGCACTGAGTTCACCGTGATGCGGCTCTTTCCGATCTCGCCTGCCAGCATTCCGCCTTGGGTCAACTCCACCTCATGGTGGTGATCGAACATGACCGCGAGATCGCTTGTCTCGGGCGAATGATGGCGCAGTAATTCGTTGCTGCTCGACGTATCGCGTCGCAACGTGCCGCCCAGCGCAACGTTGATCTCCTGATACCCGCGGCACATGCCGAACACTGGTTTGCCCGCGTCGATCATCCGTCGAATGATGCCAAGCGAAATCTCGTCACGCCCCGGATCAAAAGGGCCCTCCCCGTCGCAATCGCCGTAGCGGGACGCCTCAATGTTCGATGGCGATCCGGTGAGCATGACCGCATCAAGCCGATTTATCACTTCCGTTGAATCCATCAGGTCGGGAAGTGCCGGGATCAACAGTGCCCCGACATCGGCATATTTCATGGCGCTGCGTGCATAGCGGTTCATTACCGCCTGCGCGATTTCGCTGCCGACAGCCCTGTTGCAGGCGGTGATACCGATTATGGGGCGCATCTTACCCACGCAGACCTCAGTGCTTGATCATGACGTGACGGGTAACGGTATAATGCTCAAGGCAATAGACCGACAGATCGGATCCATAGCCGGACAGCTTTACCCCACCATGCGGCATTTCGGTGGTGTTGACCGAATGGGTGTTGATCCAGGTGACGCCATATTCGAGCCGTGAGGCGAATTCAGCCGCCTTACCGACGTCGCGTGTCCACACCGAGCTGGCAAGGCCATATTCGCAATCGTTCGCCCAATCGAGCACTTGCGAATCCTCCTCGAAACGTGTGACCGAAACCACCGGACCAAACACTTCCTTCTGCACGATCTCGTCCTGGTGTCGCGCGCCGGCAATCAAGGTTGGGCTGTAATAGAAACCTGGTCGATCAGGGCGCGTACCTCCGGTCACGATTTCAGCCGGGGTGTCGGCCACCGCACGGGCAACAAATCCATCCACCCGGTCACGCTGGCGCGCGGTGATCAGAGGTCCGAGCACCGTACCGGGCACTGCAGGATCGCCCACCTCGATCTTGGCAATTGCCGCCTGCAGTTCTGAGACGAGACGGTCGTGGATATCGGCGTGGGCGTAAACGCGACATGCTGCGGTGCAGTCTTGCCCTGCATTGTAATAGCCGCCTTCGGCAATCGCTTCGACCGCGTCAGCGATGTCTGCATCCTTCAACACGATGACCGGGGCCTTGCCGCCCAGCTCGAAATGTGTCCGCTTGATGGTCGGAGCGACCGCTTCCATAATCTTACGCCCGGTCGCGACATCGCCGGTCAATGACACCATGCAAACATCGGGGTGCGACACCAACCGCGCACCGACATTGGGACCATTGCCGGTGACGACATTGACCACCCCTTCGGGCAGGAATTCGGCGCAAACCTCGGCCAGCTTGAGTGCAGTCAACGGCGTATGCTCGGATGGCTTGAGCACCACGGTATTGCCCGCGGCAATTACTGGGGCGATCTTCCAGCTGGCCATCATCAATGGATAGTTCCACGGCGCTATGCCGACACAAACACCCAGAGAATCGCGCCGCAGCATGGAAGTGTATCCCGGGCGATACTCGCCTGCAGGTAGGCCATGTACGGTTCGGGCGGCACCTGCAAAGAAACGGAACACATCGATCGTGTTGCCGACATCGACCGCACGAGCAGTGCCAATGGGCTTGCCGCAATTGCGCATCTCCAGTTCGGCAAATTCGCCAGCCAATTGTTCGATCCGGTCCGCAATCCTCAACATGCGCTCGGCCCGTTCTTTAGGCGCCATGCGGGACCAGATGCGGTAAGCCTTCTTTGCCGCTGCAACTGCAGCATCGACCTGATCGCGGCTGGCGCTGGCAAGGCTGGTTAACTCCTCGCCGGTCGCCGGGTTGAATGCCACTTCGGGTGCTTCCTCACCCTCAAGTTCCTGGCCAGCAATAAATTGTCCGCGAATTTCCAACATCGATTGTTTCCTTGGTGAAGGGTAGGCGCCCCTTCAGCGCTGGGTCCACCGCATCGCAAGAGACCCGAAGAGGCTCACGAGAGCAGCACCACCGGGCTATCTGCGCGCCAGTGCATCGACACACGATCGTCCCAGGTGAAATCATCCTGGTCATGGCGCGACAGATTGGGCCGGGACACTCGGATCGTTTCGCCCCCGTCTAGCTTGATATCGTAGAGGGTAATGTCGCCGAGATAACTCATCCCGGTAATCTGGCCGCGCGCGAAATTGTGCCCATCAGGCGCATCCTGTGCTGCCGCGGTCACGGCTTTTCCCTGGCCCGGAACATGCAGATAGATCTTCTCCGGTCGCAAGGCGACCCACACATCCGCGCCATGCGGCCCGGTAACACCGTGGTTAAGAAATATCTTGCCGACGCCGGGACAATCCACGGCGGCGCGATCCGGTTCGTCAACCGACAGCGTGCCTTCGAAGATGTTCACCGAGCCGACGAAATCGGCGACAAAACGATTGGCCGGATATTCGTAAAGATCGGCAGGAGTGGCAAGCTGCGCGAGATCGCCTTTGTGCATCACACCGATGCGGTTTGCCATGGACAGGGCCTCATCCTGGTCATGCGTCACAGTAACAAATGTAATGCCCACTTGGTCCTGCAGATCGGCCAGTTCGAATTGCATCTGCGCGCGCAGTTTGGCATCGAGCGCCGACAAAGGCTCGTCCAGCAACAACACCTTGGGGCGCATGACCAAGCTGCGGGCAAGCGCCACGCGTTGGCGTTGCCCGCCGGACATTTGATCGGGCATTCGCGCCTCGAAACCACCCAGTTTGACCAGCTCTAGCGCCTCCCGCACGCGCTCTTCGCGTTCGCCGCGGCCGACCCCGGCGATCTTGAGGCCGTATGCGACATTGTCTGCCACTGACATGTGCGGGAACACTGCATAGCTCTGGAACACCATGTTCACCGGGCGGCGGTTGGGCGGGACATGGGCCATGTCCTGACCATCGATCAGGATCTGGCCTTCGGTCGGCAGCTCGAACCCGGCAATCATCCGCAATAGTGTGGTCTTGCCGCAACCCGAAGGGCCGAGCAGCACGAAAAACTCGCCCGGCTCGATGTCGAGACTGACATCGTCGACAGCGGTTACCTTGCCGAAGCGTTTCGAGACATTCCTGATTTCGATGATCGGAGATTTGTCAGACATGTTCAGTGACTCACGGAGATGTTCTTGGCGCCTTGCAACCGCAGAGCGATGGCAGTCAGCACGACTGTGAGAATGATCAGCAAGGTCGAAGCAGCGTTGACTTCGGGAGTGACCGAGAAACGAACCATGGAATAGACCTTCACCGGGAAGGTGATCGTATCCGGCCCGCTAGTGAAGAAGGTAATCACAAAGTCATCGAGGCTGAGCGTGAATGCCAGCAGTGCACCAGCCACCAGGGCCGGTCGCATATGTGGCAGCAAGACATCGCGGAACGCTTGCCAATTGCTCGCCCCCAGGTCCTTCGCCGCTTCCTCTTCTTCCTTGTTGAAGCTGGCGAGGCGTGATCGAACGACCATGGTCACGAATGGAAAGCAAAAGGTGATATGCGCAATCGTGATGGCACCCAGGTTGAACGGATAGATCAGGTCGTTGGGCCAATTGATCCGAGCGAAGAAGATCAGCATGGCGACGCCAAGGCAAATTTCGGGCACGATAATCGGCAGCGAGATGGTGCCGTCAACCACACCCTTGAACCGGAAACGGAAGCGCCAAAGCATGATCGCCGCCATCGCCCCAAGTACAAGACTGGCCACCGTGGCCAAAGCAGCAATCGTCAGCGAGTTGATCAGCGCCTCTACCAGCGTGTCGTTATTGAGCGCCTTTTCGTAATACTTGGTCGTAAACCCGCGCCACACGACATTGCGGCGGGAATCGTTGAAGCTGAAGATCATCAGCACCAGCAACGGTGCGTAAAGGAACATCAGCACCGAAGTGATCCACAGGCGCATCCATAGCGTACGTGTATATTCCAGCGGCGCGCGCGGGGTACGGTTGAACAACGCCATCAGTGCGCCTCCTTCCCGTTCTTGCGGCGCAGCCCTTGGAGGGCAATCAGGATGAACATGGCGTAGATCAACAGGAATGACAGTGCCGCGCCGAACGGCCAGTCATTGGCGCGCTTGAACTGCCGTTCGATCACATTGGCGATCATCTGGCTTTCGGTTCCGCCCATAAGGTCAGGCGTGAGGTAGGCTCCGAGTGCCGGGATCAAGGTAATCATCACACCCGCCATCACCCCTGGCATCGCCAACGGCACAACAACTTTCAGCAAGGTCCGCAAGTGACCGGCGCCCAGATCCAGGCTTGCTTCGATCAGGCTTTTGTCGAGCCGATCAAGCGCCGAATAGAGCGGCAAGACCATGAAGGGCAGGTGGACATAGACCAGGCCCAGCACCACCGCGAGGTTGTTGTAGAGTAATTGCACCGGTTCCCAAGTGGGGAGCGGCTGAAGCCCGACCAACGTCTTGATCCAGCTCGCCCCGTCCCACAGCCATCCCATTGCCTTGTTGGCATAGCCGTTCGACCCAAGCATGATCATGAGCGCGTAAGTGCGGATGAGCAGGTTCGTCCAGAACGGTAGCATGATCCCCAGCAGCAGCCATGGCCGCCACTTCTCGCTGGCGAAGGTCAGGGCCATGGCCACCGGGAACCCGATAATCAGGCACAGCACCGTCACTATCGCCGCCACCCCGAAGCTCTTGAGGAAGATCGAGAGGTACAGCCATTGCGTGGCACGCTTGTAATTATCGAGCGTTCCGGAAATCTCGATTTCGGTCAAGCCGACATTGCTGCCAAAGCTGTATAGCCAGACAAAGCTCATCGGCAGAAGGAAGAACAGCACAGTCCACAGCAGCGGCGAGGCCGATACCGCCCAGAAAGCCTTCTTGTCCTCCTTCCAATCCTGCTCAGCCACTTAACCCTCCCGCGCGGACTGGCTGCCCGCAGCGCGGGCCGTCAGTCTCGCCAAAATCATCATTTCTGTGAGTGCAATTGCACCCGATTAGGACGCGCGAACCCTGGTGAAGGCCTCTTCGTAGAGCGGCTGAAGCTCGGGATTGAACTTGGCATATTCGCACTTGGCCAACACATCAGCCGGTGGGAAGATGACCGGGTTATTCTTGTAATCTTCGGGCATCAGCGCCTTCGC
>SBHJ01000131.1 GCA_006226465.1 Alphaproteobacteria bacterium
TAGATAGCCAGGCCAGCGAGCACCGCCAGCAGCCACCAACCCGCGCTGCGGATGGTCTTGGCAGTATCTATCGGCTGGTTCAGGTCTTGCTCTTCGGCGTCCGCCATCGTGGCTCACTCTTGCGCGCCTCGCTCGCGAAAGGCAATGCAGGCTTTGCAACACAATGCCGGGGGAATTCTTGCCGCAAGCTGAAGAAAACTCGCAAGAAGGCAGGCCCAACCATGATGGTGCCGGGCATCGTGCACGGCTGCGAGAGCGACTTCTTAAAGGGGGAGCCGAAGCACTGGCTGACTACGAAGTGCTCGAATACCTGCTGTTTGCCGGGATGCGGCAGGGCGATACGAAGCCGGTGGCCAAGACACTGCTTAAGCACTTCGGATCGCTGGCGGCCGTGCTCAATGCCGATCCAGGGGCGCTGATGCAGGTCAAGGGCGTGGGCAAAACCTCGGCGGCAGCGCTCAAAAGCGTTGCGCTAGCGGCTCGCCGGATGGCACGCAGCGAGGTACGCGAAAAACCCCTTCTGGGCAGCTGGCAAGCGCTGCTCGATTATCTCAGCATCGACATGGCGCATCTGACGGTCGAGCGCGTGCGGGTGCTCTATCTCGATACACGCAACCGTTTGATTGACGATCACCATGTCGGCGACGGTTCAATCGACGAAGCAACCATCCATCCGCGCGAGGTGATCCGCCGGGCGATGGATGTCGGCGCTTCGGCGCTGATCCTGGTGCACAACCACCCCAGCGGGAATGCCGAGCCAAGCCGCGCGGACATCCAGATCACACAAAAGATCGCCGAAGCGGGACGCCTGCTTGGCATCACTGTCCACGATCATGTGATTGTCGGGCGCGAGGGTCACGTGTCGCTGAAAGCCAAGGGGTTGATCTGACATGTGCGTTGCCGCTGTCGCCTGGAATGCACACCCCGATTGGAAACTTGTCGCGATCGGCAACCGTGACGAATTTCACGCTCGCCCTGCCGCACCGCTTGCCCAGTGGGAGGATCGCTCGGAAATTCTGGCGGGACGCGATCTGCAGTCGGGCGGAACCTGGCTGGGCGTTTCACCTGCGGGGCAATTCGTGCTGGTCACCAATCTGCGCGGCCATGGCGCACCCGATCCGATGCTCACTTCACGCGGTGAACTGGTAACCAACCTGCTCAGCGGCGAACGCGTTCCTGAAGCGCTGGATCGATATAACCCGTTCAACCTGATCCACGTTGATTCTGGGGGAGCAAATTTTCTCACCAACCGACCGCAAACGACCCGCGCAAATTTGGTGCATGGCGTCTATGGCCTGTCCAATGGCACCCTCGATGAACCCTGGGCCAAGACGATGCAATTGAAGGCGGCTTTGCTCGATTGGCTCGTTACAAGTGACAGCGACATGGCAGCCTTGTTCACCGCTCTCGCGAGCAAGAATCTCGGCGATTTCGGGCTGCATCCGCACGGACCATCGGATATTTCGATGGAAGCGGAAGAAACCCCGGTCTTCATCCGCAATCCGGTGTACGGCACACGTTGCTCAACCGTGGTTACGATCGATGCCGCCGGCCAGGGTCAGATCGCAGAACGGCGCTTTGATCCGGATGGCAATGTCTCCGGAGAAACCAGGCTGAATTTCAGCTGGCCCCGCTAGTTCGGCGCCTTAATACCATAGGCGTCGTATTGCTGGATAATGCTGGGTGAAATGCGCTTCGCATGCATCAGATCCTCTTTGCCGCCCTTGTCGCCCATTTCCAAACGGATGATTCCTCGCAAATATCGACTTGCAGCCTGTCCAGGCTCTTTGGTCAGGGCATCATTGAGGTCGCTCAAGGCTTCCTGCTTGCGACCTAGCCGATAGCGCAGCAGCGCTCGGCTATCGATTGCACCTGCGGAATAGCCCAAAAGCTGCAATGCCTTTTCGCAGACCGGCTCTGCAGCGTCCAGATTGACGGACCATGTACCGGCCAACCAGCATTGCGAATTGAATAGCGCGCCTTCGGCGGGGCGCCCGACAATTGCATTTTCCAGGCGATCCCACGCCTCTGCCTGCCGGTCACCCATGCCCGACAGTTCAGCCCATGCGATATCCACATCGACCCCTTCGTCACCCGATAATCCCATGCTGTCGAGCAAATCGAGGCCCGCCGCCGGGTCCCCGCTGAGAGCAAGGAAGGTCGCCAGCGCGGCGCCCGTTGCCAGATCCCCCTGGAGCTCGAAGGCGCGCCTTGCATCTTCGACTGCTGCATCGACATTGCCCATCGCAAAATGGGTATCTGCGCGTTCGGAATAGAGTTCTGCGGTCGCAGCCTGGTCGATTGCTTGCCCAAAATCCTCCAGCGCCGCATCGAAATTGCGCGCGAAGTAGTTGAGCGATCCGCGCAGGCCGTAGAACGAAGCGACATCCTCCTGAATATCCATCAGAGATTCGACGCCAGCAATGTAGGGCTCCACCCGCTTCGCGATCTGCCTGTCGTCCAGTTCCCAGAAGCGCTTCGCTCCGTGAATCTGCAGGACCGGATCACCGCTAGCAATCCGCCGGATCGCAGCTTTCTCCTTCGAAATGTCTTCAGGAGCGATCTCCATTGGAACGTAAGATGTCCTGTCCGACATCGTAAAAGTCGTCCCGACCAGCTCCGATGTGCGCGAGAACCGAACTCCGGCTGCGACCTCGTCAAGCGATGCGATCCCGCTCACTTCGAACTTGTTCGCGCTTTCGGGCAGCAGGAGCTTCGCATCCTGTTCGACCGTGTATGGCCCGCCCGTCTGGTAGGGCACATCGCGCCACGCGGAGCGTGCCCGGTCAGGATTGAACTCCCAGTTCGTTGTGGTTCCGGACACCGAATGACTTGCAATGTCATGCTCGAAACTGAAGCTATCGAAAGTCATGCCCTTCGCAACCAAGCGGCCGATACCACCGTCCTCGTCGTACGAATAACTTGCGTCGAAGACGAGCCCGCCAATCAGATCCTCGAGATACTTGATCGCCTGCCCAATAATCAGGCGGCGATCCTTTTCATTGGCCGCTGCGCGCATCTTGGCGCCCATTGTGCCCTTTGCTTCGACTTCAACGTCGTACAGGGCGGGAAAATCCACACCATTGCGCATGTCGTAGGTCACGCGCACCACGCGATCGGGCACCTTGGGCCAGCGCTGCTCTAGCTGGACAATGCTGCTGCCCTCTGGCCGGATTGGAAGAACCCAATCGAAATCAGGTACTTCGTACATGGTGTCGATCCGCGAACCGGTCGAAGTTCCGTCAAGCCAATAGTCGATCCCGTCCACGGTGGCTCTTACAATGACATGGTCGAACGCGCCCGGCACCGGCTGCGATACGCCGATCGCATCGCCCGCATCGCTTTCAACAAGTACTGCCTCGCTATCGATCCCCATCGCGCGCAGCATTGCGAGCAGCAGCACGGTCTTGGCCTTGCAATCGCCATAGCGCTTCTCCCAGGTCTCCGCAGGAGACTGAGGGATATAATTTCCGCCATTCATGCCATTCGCCAGGTAGCTGATTTCGTCCTGGACCAGTCGCAATGCCAGCGCCGTGCGAACGAGTGGATCGCTGCTGGCGGCTTCGATGCGGGCTACCTCGGTGGCAATTGGCCCGCCAGGAACAATCGCGCCTTCGGTGACATAGTGCGGAGCCATGACTTTCGACACGGCGCTCCAGTCGGCAAAGGTTCCGACCTGGATTAACGGATTGGTCGTGAAGCGATGCGGTGCGTCGTCCGGCATCTTCTCGGGCTTGGCGATCGGGAGGGATACTTCGAGGCTTTGGTACCCATTCGCTGTCACAAGCTCGGGTAACTCGATCTGCCCCAGCTTGCCCCAATGCATGAACTGATCCTCGGGCCAGATGATCCTCACCCGGCCGAAACCGACGCGGCCGGGTTTGGCTATCACGCCTTCGGTTACCTGCATTTCTCCATTCAATGCCTGATCGCGCATCGTGATCGAGCTGGTGAACCGCAGGACATCCCCGATCTGCAATCCGGGAACCGCCAACACAGCCGTAAGCATGCCGTCAACAGAGCGTTGTTCCAGTTGCTTTTCACGCCTGATGACATCCGGCTTCAGTCCCTGCGCGACCAGATCGATGATCTCTTCGCCACGGACGATTTCAAGCCGGTGGATTGTAGAATCACCTTTGTCAGGCAACCAGGTGAGCTGGATCGTCCCATAGCGTTGCAAGCTCTGCGCGGTCGCAATCTGGTAGGCCAAATCGGTGTAGCGGGTGACAACGCCATCTTCGAGCCGCACCTGCTTGTCATAAAGGACAAATTCTTCGTCGGCAGCGATCGCTTCATCCAGCGGCGCTTCGATCACCCAGTCCGGTGTTTGCCCGAACAGCACCTCATCACCGGCAACTGCTGGAGTAGCCGCAGCGATCGCGACAACCATTGTGCCAAATCTGTAATTTGGATTCATGCGCCCCTCGAAATGTAACTTCGCGCAGTGATAAGGCAGCCGATCTTTCTTGCAACTGGAATTGCTGGTCGATCAAGCGCTACTTGGCCTTGCCATTGCCCCGCGCAGCGCCTAGCCGCCCCGCAATCCCTCACGAACAACCGACACGGAGTCTTAGATGGTCCCCCGCTACGCCCGCCCCGCCATGACTGCGATCTGGGAGCCGGAAGCGAAGTATCGTATCTGGTTCGAGATCGAGGCCCATGCGACCGAGAAGCTGGGCGAACTGGGCGTGGTGCCGGAAAGTGCGGCCAAGGCGCTGTGGGATTGGTGGGCGACCGACCCGAAGATTGACGTCGAAGCAATCGACGCCATCGAAGCGGTGACCAAGCACGACGTAATCGCATTCCTCACCTGGGTGGCGGAGAATGTCGGTGATGAGGCGCGCTTCATGCACCAGGGCATGACCAGCAGCGATGTGCTCGACACCACGCTGGCAGTGCAGCTCGCCCGCGCGGCGGACATTCTGCTGGCGGATCTCGATGAATTGCTGACGGCGATCAAACGCCGCGCCGAAGAGCACAAATATACGCCTACTATTGGGCGCAGCCACGGCATCCATGCAGAACCGGTAACCTTCGGTCTCAAGTTGGCGCAAGCCTATGCCGAGTTTGATCGTTGCAGGAAGCGGCTTGTTGCTGCCCGCGAAGAGATCGCAACTTGCGCAATCTCAGGAGCAGTCGGCACCTTTGCCAATATCGAACCGGAGGTCGAGGCACATGTCGCCGAAAGGCTCGGCCTGAGCATTGAACCTGTTAGCACTCAGGTGATCCCGCGCGATCGCCATGCCATGTTCTTCAGCGTGCTGGCTGTGATCGCCAGCTCGATCGAACGGCTTGCGGTAGAAATTCGGCACTTGCAGCGCACCGAAGTGCTGGAGGCCGAAGAGTATTTCTCGCCCGGCCAAAAAGGTTCCTCGGCCATGCCGCACAAGCGCAATCCGATCCTGACCGAGAACCTGACCGGCCAGGCCCGCATGATCCGCGCCTATGCCCTGCCCGCATTAGAGAACGTGGCGCTGTGGCATGAGCGCGACATCTCGCATTCGTCAGTCGAGCGATTCATCGGTCCGGATGCGACGATAACGCTCGATTTCGCATTGGCGCGATTGACCGGAGTGATCGACAAGCTGCTGGTCTATCCCGATCGGATGCAGGCCAATCTCGACCGGATGGGCGGGCTGGTCCATTCACAGCGCGTATTGCTTGCACTAACCCAGGCAGGTGTGAGCCGCGAAGACGCCTACCGGCTGGTCCAGCGCAATGCGATGAAGGTGTGGGAATCCGATGGCAAGCTCTCGCTGCTCGACCTGCTAAAGGCCGACGACGAAGTGACAGCGGCGCTTTCACCGCGAGAACTCGAAGAGAAATTCGACCTCGGATATCACTTTAAGCATGTGGACACGATCTTTGCGCGGGTCTTTGGCTAGACTCGGCCGTCAAATGCCCTAGTTTCGCGAAATGTCGATATCGCAAAGCGGGAGCCGAAGATGAAATACGTTCGCACCGTAGCATGGATGATCCTGACCGCTTTTGTCGCAATCTTCCTGGCCATGAATTGGGGCGATCCGGTCGATGTCAGAATTTGGCCCTCTACCGATGGGAACAACTTCCTGTTCGAATGGCCCGTTGGAATTGTTGCGCTGGTCTTCTTCCTGTTGGGATTGATACCGACCTGGCTCTATCACCGCGGAATGAGGTGGCGTCTGGAACGGCGCATATCGGCGCTTGAGACCGCCGCCCGATCCAACGCCCTGTCCCGCCACGAACCTCCCGCCACGACCACTGATAAGCTTGGCCCAACGGAAGCCTGATATTTATGAGCAACCCCATCTACCTTGCCCTCGATGTGCCCCAGTTGGAGGCGAGCAAGGCTTTGCTGCAAAGGGTCAAGTCGCATATCGGTGGAGTCAAGCTGGGGCTGGAATTCTTCTGCGCCCACGGGTCGCACGGCGTACATGAGATTGGACATATCGGCTTGCCGATCTTCCTCGACCTGAAGTTGCATGACATTCCCAACACTGTTGCCGGCGCGATGCAAGCGATCCATATGCTCGAACCGGCTATCGTCACCGTCCACGCCAGCGGCGGCCGTGCCATGATGGAGGATGCCAAGGCTGCCGCGGCAGATGGGACAAAGGTGGTAGGCGTGACCATGCTGACCAGCCTCGATGAGCGTGACCTTGCGCGCACCGGAGTAAATGGCAAACCGTATGACCAGGTGATGCGACTCGCTGACCTGGCGCACAATGCCGGCCTCGATGGAATTGTCTGCTCGGGTCAGGAAATAAAGGCCGTCCACAAACAGTGGAAGGACGGCTTCTTCGTGGTTCCCGGTCTGCGCCCCGGCGGCAAGCCAACCGGTGACCAGAAGCGGGTCGTCACACCAAGGCAGGCACGCGACGATGGCGCTAGTGTATTGGTAATTGGGCGCCCGATCAGCCGCGCAGACGATCCGGTCGCCGCCGCACGGGCGATCGAGGCCACGCTTTAGGATAAGCAATGTCATTGCTGATCAAAACCTGCGGGCTTTCGACCCCCGAAACCGTCGACGCCGCGATCGATGCGGGTGCGACGCATATTGGCTTTGTCCATTTCGAGAAGAGCCCGCGCCATGTGACGCTTGAACGAGCCGCAGAATTGCGCGCCATGGTGCGTGGCCGTGCGCAGGCGGTGGTGCTGCTTTCCAATGCGGATATCGAAACCACCAGCCGCGCGATAGATATGGTGAGGCCGGACGTGGTTCAGTTCCACGGCAGCGAAACGCCCGAATGGATCGCACTGGTGCGCGAAACCACCGGGGTCGAAGGCTGGAAAGCGCTGGGCCTGAGCGATGCCGGAACACTGGAACGCAGCGTAAAATTCATCGGGAAGGTTGATCGCCTGCTGTTCGATGCCCCGGCGCGCGAATTGCCCGGCGGAAATGGCGAGACCTTCCGCTGGGATTTGCTCTGTGGCCACCAGCATCAGGTCGATTGGGGCCTCGCAGGCGGGCTCAACCCCGGCAATGTCGCCGATGCGATCCGCGCCACCGGCACGCCTTTGGTCGATGCCTCAAGCGGGCTGGAAAGCGCACCGGGCGTAAAGGATGTCGGCCTCATTAGGGCATTCTGCGAAGCCGCACTAAGCGCATAGAAAAAGGGCGGCCCCAATGGGACCGCCCTTGAATATCGGAAGCTCTGGGGAGATCAGAACTTCACGCCAACACCGGCAACGGCCGAATTAACATCGATAAAATCGTCGAAGTAGTGACGATATTCGACCTTGAGATAGACGTTGTCGGTGATCAGGTGTTCATAACCGCCACCCAGATGCCATGCATCACCATCATTGAAGCTGTAACCGCCAGCGGCGAACAGCTTGCCCTTCTCGCCAACCTTGGCACCGAGACGACCGGTCACGCCGAACACCACATCGGCACCGTCAACCAACACCTTGTCAGCCGAACCTTCGACACCGAAGAACGCGCTGTCGCCCAGGTCGAAATCGTAACCGGCAGCCACGCCAGCGGTCGCTTCAGAAGCGCCACCGGCCCAGGCGACACCGCCTCGAGCTTCGACGCGGGCTTCGTTGGCATGCGCTGGAACGGCTGCGAGTGCAGCCAGGGCAACGGTCGCGAGTGCAAAAATACGCATAAATTTTCCTTTTCTTGGTTGGCCGCAGTTGAACTTGGGGGAGCGGCCGGACGCGCATTTGTGCATTGAAAGGATGAACCACAACTGACAAATTTTTAGCTACATAAACAATATGTTTGTGTTGTATGGACGCAACATTACGTTCATCTGTGGTTTATCTTGGACAAGTTTTCGTAGCACCTTGACGCTGGACAGCGTCGTCCTGCTCTGCCAATCGCCACGCCGATGGACACCGCAAACTCATACCGCAACCAGCCGGACGAGCGCGGGCATTTCGGCGACTATGGTGGACGATATGTCGCCGAAACGCTGATGCCGCTGATCCTCGACCTGGAAAAGCATTACCGCGCGGCGCAGGCGGACCAATCGTTCTGGGCGGAATTCGACGACCTGCTCGAACATTACGTTGGTCGCCCCAGCCCGCTCTATTTCGCCCCGCGCCTGACAGAGGAAATTGGCGGCGCGCAAATCTGGTTCAAGCGTGACGAGCTCAACCACACCGGCGCACACAAGATCAACAATTGCATCGGGCAGATCCTGCTCGCCATGCGGATGGGCAAGACGCGCATCATCGCCGAAACGGGCGCGGGCCAGCACGGTGTCGCCACGGCCACGGTCTGCGCGCGCTTCGGCCTGCCCTGCACCGTGTTCATGGGCGCCACCGACGTTGCGCGGCAGGCACCCAATGTGTTCCGGATGAAGCTGCTGGGAGCAGAGGTCGTTCCCGTTACCGCTGGTGCCGCCACGCTGAAGGATGCGATGAACGAGGCGCTGCGCCATTGGGTCGCGAACGTCCATGACACGTTCTACATCATCGGCACGGT
>SBHJ01000050.1 GCA_006226465.1 Alphaproteobacteria bacterium
ATCGTCCTCGTCCAGCCTGAAATCCCCGGCAATACCGGCGCAGTGGGGCGCACCTGTGTAGCGCTCGACATGGAGCTGATCCTGATCCGCCCTCTGGGCTTCGATATTTCGGACAAGCGGGTGAAGCGTTCGGGCCTCGACTACTGGCCGCATATCCGGCTGGTCGAATTCGTCAATTGGAAAGCCTTCATCGCCGAGCGCGCGCCGCGCGATGACCAATTGTTCCTGTTCGAGGAATATGCCGAGCGAAGCTTCTACGAGCCAGATTATCCGGCGGACGCCTATCTGGTGTTCGGGCGCGAGACCAAGGGCATCCCGCCCGAAATTGTCGATGCGCACCGCGCGCAAATGGTGAAGCTACCAATGCGGTCAGACAAGGTGCGCTCGCTCAACCTCGCGAACACGGTTGCGGCAGCAGCATACCAGGCGATGCGGAAACATTTGCCGGAATAGGAACTGCTCAGCCGCCTTCTACGAATGCGTCGAAGATCACATAGGTTTCCGGACCGAAGTTGATCGTCACCTGGTCGCCGTCACGTGTTGCCTTGAATTCCCACCCGGCCGAGCCATCGGCCTGTGCGCTGTCGGCTCCATAAGGCTCGGTACCTTTGTAGAAGATCGCGCGCTTGAAACCGTCAGGCTTCTGCACTTCGACTAGCGTTGTGCCGTCTTCCCCCCAGTTGCGCTTTGCGCCTGCATCGCACTGCAAGTCTGGCGCCTTGCCGCCGAAGCCGCAAGTAATCGGGGCGATGGCATTGTATTCCGTGCCGGGCACAAGTGCGTCCACCGAGGCGCTGTCAACACTCACTTCTTCGGCCGGTGCGCTGGTTTCGCCGTCGCTGGCTGTTGCGGGTGCGCCGTCGCCTGGAGCATCGCAAGCGGCAAGAGTCAGGGCGGAAAGGCCGAGCAACATGATTTTTACTCTCATAAGAATTCTCCAATCAGTAGACGGCTGCTTCAAGAATATAGTCGGCGCGCTCATTACGCCGCGCTGCATTGCGGTAGAGGTAGACGCGGATGCGATAATCACCGCTCTTCGCGGCCACCCCCTCGAACATGTTTTCTCCGATCGAGCCGTTGAAGATCGCAGCGTCAGTCTCGCCGGGTTCGAGCAGATTGAAGTAGTTGGCGGTATTCTTGGTAGCCATTGAAATGTTCATTGCCTGGCCGGCGCGCACATTCAGAAGATAGTCGATCGTTTGGTACCCGGTAATCGACCCGCTCACCCTTGCGGACGAAGTTCCAGGGGCAAAACTCAAGCGTTCATTGGTTATGCCGTCGATTTCCGCAGGCACGGAAGCGGGAGCAACTGCAGTGGTCTCTGAGGCGACCTGTTCAACAGGTGGCGGTGGAGGGCCATTTGTTCCCTCTAAAGACTGCTGGCTCATATCATCGACATTGGGTGCCGTTGTGTCAGAGCTCTGTCCGCAGGAGACAATAGCAAAAGCCAGCACGCTGGTGATCGTAAGCTTTTTCATGCTCCACTCCTGCTGGAATAGGTGTGGACCCTGCGCCACGGTTCATGGGGTGGCTTGTTTGGCGCAGGGCCAACTTTGGTGTCTCTTAGCGACAGTTCGGATTTTGCCCGATATCGCGCAGGTCCTCGAGATGTCCGTCGGCAACAATGACCTGCAGACATTGGCGGGATTCGGGCCGCCATTGGATAGAATATCGGGCATTGCCCGAAGTGAAATTGTCGACCTGCTGAAAACCCCTGCGTGACAGCTCTTCCATCCCACCGGCGGCCCGGGCGCCCTGAAGGTCTTTAAACTGGGCGACATGCGCATAACCGCCGCGGCCGTGATGATGGCTGAGATTCGCGCTGCGCTCGTCAACACCGGCCGTGTATCCACTCGAATATGCGTCCGACCGGTCATAATTGTGATAGGCCGCATTGTGCAGCCCGTCGGCATAGCCGCGTTCGTAGTCCGCTTCGGCCTTTTGGTCGGCATTATGCTGACCATCTTCGTGATGGTGGGATTTGTGGCTAAGGAGCGCACCGAGTAGCGCCGCCCCCACTGCTGCCCCAGCCACTGCTCCTGCAGTGCCCTTATGATGTCCGCAGTCCTGATCGGATGCGTCAGTGATTGACTCGACGCGGCCGTTGTAGACCTCAACGTTCACGCAATTGTCGTCCCTTTGGTTCCACCAATAGCTGTAAACATATCCCATCGAATTCTTGTTAGTCGAAACATGGCTGAAGCCTCGCGACTGCAACTCGTACTCGGCATCGCGTCCGTGAGTGCCATTGATGTCTATGAGTTGGCCGGCCTTCTCGGCCAGCACGGGGGTGGCGATCATCGCCGTCGCGGCGCCAAAAAGGGTCCATCTTCTCATTGTTGTGTCCTTTCGTCTTGTAATTTCAATTTGTTGCTATTTTGAGCTCAACGGTTCCCAAACGATGATCCCGCCATCGGCCATCAATGCCATATGCATGCGGCCGTCACTCATCGTGAAATTGCGAACGTAAGGCAGTTGACGCTCAAGCATTTCGCCGAGTGTCGGATCGGGACATAGTGCTTTGGTTACCGCCATCGTGCCGATCACAAGCGATCCCCCGTTCGCATTGGCAACGTAGCTGTTCCAGTTGCCCTTGCCGCGATTACAGTCGAGCTTCGCAGACAGAACCCCTTCGCGCCCGAATTCCAGAATGTATCTCGTTGGATCTTTGGGACGAGACACGCCCTGCCCATCATCCATCGATTGGATTTCTACCAACTGCCACTTTGTGCCTCCCAATCCACCAAAAGGATTGGCATCCGTTGGTGCATCTGCTGGGGTTGCTGCGCAGGCCCCCAGTGCCAGCAACGAGATGATTGCAGCAATCGCATCGGTTCGAGGCAAGGTCACCACCTCCTCCAAAGGTCAATCGATATGAACCTGAGGGTTCGCTCAAAACGACCGGTTTGCTTCGCAAGTCATGATCCGATCGGCACCTGACTGTCTTAAACCTAACAATATCCCACCAGTTGTGGAGATGCCCTTTTGGGCATATCGTTCGCTTCGAACCGTTCGCTTATCTGGGAGGTCGGCGTCTTGGCCTACAAACTAGAGTTCGCCATCAACGGCTTTGAGCTGCAGACCGTCATCGATCAGCTGATAGAAAGCCAAGTGGCGGGTGTCCTGGCAGACGCGACCCAGAGCGACGTTCCGATCATCGAATGTAACCAAGCATTTATCGACCTGACTGGATATTCGAAGCCCGAGATAATTGGTCGCAATTGCAGGTTCTTGTCTCGTGGTCACGCTGGCCCTGCTGTTCGGGCCAAATTCCGTGACGCGATTGCGCAAGGGCGGCCAGCCATCATAGAAGTTCTCAACTTTCGCAAGGACGGGAGTTCGTTTCTCAATGGGGTAACCGTCGCACCTATCTCTGATCGAGATGGCAAGATCGTCGCATACCTCGGTTCGCAGGTGGAACTGGGTGCAACCATGCCGACTGCCGACCACACTTTCGAGCATCGAGAAAGCAACCCAATGGGCAAGCTCTCATCCCGTCAGCACGAGGCGGTGATTTACATGGCTTCTGGCATGCCGATAAAGCAGATCGCATGCGAACTCCGACTTTCAGAGCGAACGGTAAAGTTGCATCGCACAAGGGCGATGCGCGCGCTGGGTGTCGACAACCGGATTGACGCGGTACGTATCGCCTTGGAGACCGGATTCTAGCGGCAAAAAGGCCGCCGGATTGCTCCAGCGGCCTTTAACTTTGTAAAATCGGATAGTTAGGCGCGCGTACCGCTCATCGCCATATTGCCGAAAGCGCCTGCGTTGACGCTGCCGGTGAAGGTATCGCCGTCGATCGTGGCGCTGCCTTCCAGCTTCATCGGCATCGGCACCGTCATGTTCATGACCCAGGTGATGTTGTTGCCATCCACCTTTCCATCTTCCAGGTTCATGCTGCCCATCGCACCGGCGGCTGTGCCCGAAAAGGTGCCATCGCCATTGTCAACGATAGTCACGGTGCTCTTCTGGTCTCCCATTGGGGTCTTGGTCACGCATTCGTAAGTTCCGGCAACAGACATCTCGATCTCCTATGGCTTGATAACGCCCGGATCCATCCGGACGGTGTTGCTGTTCCTGTTTACAGTAGTGTCAGTTAGACTCAACTACATATCGCCGCTTGGCATTGGCCAATATGTCTTCACGCCAGAAGTGAACCGGCTTCAACCCGTGATTGGCAAACAACTTCGCCTGATCGGTATAATGCGGGCTGCCAGGGCGGGTAGTGGCCGCTCCAAACGGCTGGATCGAGCGCGAGCTGACCCGCTTGCCCGGGGCCCATTCGGCGAACATGATGAAACTGTCGCCATGGTTGACCGACAGCCGCCCATCGGGATCGACATCCCAAGTCGTCGATGCGCGCAAGGTATCCGATCCGCCATCGAGCGGCAGGTCAACCTTGTGGGGCCCAGGTCCCTGCCGCAACCGCAGCAATTGCGACATGGGCGGGTCGATCCTCCCAAAATGCTCTTCGAGATGATCGACAGCCCATGCGAGCTTTTCGCGTACATCGGGTAGAGGCTTGTTCTGGTATTCGGCTGACATGAAGTCCTTGATCATCAACAGTGCCAGAGCATCTGCAGCGCCGCGATTGTCCGCCGTGAAGTCCCAGGTCAGCAACAGGTCGCGAGCTTTTGCGAGCTTTGGCTGTCGTTCCAGATCCAGCGCGGCGAGCGCGTCCCACAAGTCGCCGACATAGCCCGATCGCTCATAGCCGGTGTCGTACTTTATCCGCTTGAGCCGTGTGAGGTCGATTAAGCCCTGTTCGCTCATCAATTTCCACGCGCGGCGCGAGCGGTTGGTCTGCTTGAGCTCGATTCCCAGTTCGGGGGCGAAATCGGCCGGGTCGAGATCACTGCCCGCCCCCGCCGCCGTGTATGGTGCATTGTTGGAATTGTAGAGCCAGCCCGATGCCGGATTGACCAGCTTGGGAATGCGCTCGAACGCGACCGGGCCCTGCCAGATTAGCGAGCTGTCGTCGCCCGGCAGCATGCCGCGCCAGTTGTAGCCTACTTTCCGGTCGGGCGCGGCGGTGTTGTAGATGTAGGCGATATTGCCGTCCTGGTCGGCATAGACCGCGTTGAAATTGGGGATATCCATCCGCCGGTAAACCGCGAGCCATTCCTCCAGGTTGGTAGCCTTTCCTTCCCGATAAAAGGCATCCATCGAACGGATACTGTCGATTCCGGCATAGCGGATCGCGAAATAGCCCTTGTCGTTCCTGATCACAGGGCCATGGGCACTGCGATAGACGGTCCGCGGAACGGGCAGGGTAAGCGGGCCCAGCTTGACAGGCAACAGCACCTTGCGGCTTTCGAGTTTGCGCCATTCACCGTCGAGGCGGTAGTGTGTTCCGCTCTCGTCCATCTCCAGTTTGTAGATATCGGTCAGATCGGGACGGTTGACTGTGTAGGTCCATCCCAGATGCTCGTTGTGCCCGAGCACGGGATAGGGTGTGCCCGGCAGGTTGGCCCCGGCATAATGCCAGCCTTCGTCGCTCTCGACCACCAGCTCATACCATGCGACCCCGCCGCGCCACGGCTGATGGCTGTTCGAAACCAGCCGGGTCACTCCATCGCCCGACTTTTGCGGAGAAATGGCAAAGGCATTCGATCCTGAGAGCGCCCCGTCGTCGCCAAATGGGGAGAGCGTCGCGCCGGCCTGCCTGTCCATGATCGGGGGGGCATCTTGCCCCTCCCTGTCACGTGGAAATCCGGGAATGTCGGGGCCGTACTCTGGATAGGATGGGGTGCCTTCGACCAGCGGCTGGATCACATTGCCCAGGCCAAAGAAGAACGGCTGGCGCAGGGCAAATCCCGCCGCAATGTCCTCACCACTCACGGGGAAAAGGTTGGCAAGCTTCAGCTCCCGCGGATGGTCCTTGGCGTATTGGTTGAGGCCCGCAGCATAGGCTTCGAACAGCGCGCGTGTATCATCTGGCAAGTCTGGATAGTTTTGCTGCGCCGTACCGCGCGCGTCGAGCAGGTGATAGATATAGTCCACTGCCGCGCCGTCTTCACCTGCGATTGCGCCGTAGCGGCCCTTGGCCATGGCCACCACATCCTGCAGCGTGAAAAAGTCGTCTTCGGCATGCGCGATCGCTACGCCGAATGCGACATCTGCATCGGTTCGGCCGTGGATGTGCGGCACTCCATATTCATCGCGAATGATCTCGGCACGATATTGCCGCATTGGCGGTGCATCGCTGCTTTCGGCGAAGAATGGTTCCCAGCTTGCCAGGCCAATGAAAATCGCGACCAGCAGTGCAACAAGCGCAAATCCGACCCAGCCAAGCCAGCGAAGCATAGTTTCTCCCTCCCCCAGAACAGCGCGCAGTTTACACGGTCATGCGGACTTGGGAAGCGCCTGGACTTGTCGCGCGGGACACCACCCCTATATTCAAGTAATACACCTCGAAATAATTCCACGGCGGACCTTGTGTTGCAGAAATACCACACTACATCCGGGGTACATCCAGTGAGGGAATTCGTATGAATCTCGAGAAGTTTACCGATCGCGCCAAGGGCTTCCTCCAGAGCGCGCAGACCGTCGCGATCCGCATGAACCATCAGCGGATCAGTCCCGCACATCTTCTGAAGGCCTTGCTCGAAGACAATGAAGGCATGGCTGCCGGACTCATCCAGCGTGCAGGCGGCGATGCCGCCAAGGCTGTTGCGGAAGTGGATGCGGCTCTTGCCAAGATTCCGACAGTATCAGGCGGCGGGGCGCAGCAGACTCCCGGGCTCGACAATGATGCGGTGCGGGTGCTCGACCAGGCAGAGCAGATCGCGGAGAAATCGGGCGATTCCTATGTGACGGTCGAACGCCTGCTGGTGGCCTTGGCGCTCGCCGGTACGACCTCCGCAGGGCAGGCGCTCAAGGCAGCCAATGTCGATCCCAAGGCGCTGGAGACCGCGATCAGCGAGCTGCGCGGCGGACGCAGGGCGGACACCGCCAGCGCCGAGGAAACCTACGATGCCATGAAGAAGTACGCGCGCGACCTGACCCAGGCGGCACGCGACGGCAAGCTCGATCCCGTAATCGGGCGCGACGAGGAAATCCGCCGCACGATCCAGATCCTTGCCCGCCGGACCAAGAACAATCCCGCGCTGATCGGCGAACCCGGCACCGGCAAGACGGCGATTGCCGAAGGACTTGCGCTGCGCATCGCCAACGGCGACGTGCCTGACAGCTTGAAGGGCCGCACGCTGATGTCGCTCGACATGGGCGCGCTTATCGCTGGCGCGAAATATCGTGGCGAGTTCGAGGAACGACTGAAGTCGGTGCTCGATGAGGTCAAGGGCGCAGGCGGCCAGATCATCCTGTTCATCGACGAGATGCACACGCTGATCGGGGCGGGTGCATCCGAAGGCAGCATGGATGCCTCCAACCTGCTCAAACCGGCGCTGAGCCGCGGCGAGCTACATTGTATCGGCGCGACCACGCTCGACGAATACCAGAAATATGTCGAGAAGGATCCGGCGCTGCAGCGACGCTTCCAGCCGGTCTATATCGACGAGCCCAGTGTCGAAGACACGATCTCGATCCTGCGCGGTCTCAAGGAAAAATACGAGCTACACCACGGGGTGAATATCACCGACGGTGCACTGGTTGCCGCCGCGCAGCTTTCCAATCGCTACATCCAGAACCGCTTCCTGCCCGACAAGGCAATCGACCTCATGGACGAGGCCGCCAGTCGTATTCGGATGGAGGTGGAGTCCAAGCCCGAAGAGATCGAGAATCTCGATCGACGGATCATCCAGCTCAAGATCGAAGAGGCCGCGCTGGCGAAGGAGAGCGACGGTGCGTCCAAGGACCGGCTCACCACGCTGCGCGAGGAACTGGCCAATCTCGAGCAGCAGTCGAGCGAGCTGACCACCCGCTGGCAGAACGAGCGCGACAAGATCCATGCCGAGAGCAAGATCAAGGAAGAACTCGATAGTGCGCGGATCGAGCTGGAACAGGCACAGCGCGAGGGCGACCTGGCCAAGGCGGGCGAGCTTTCCTACGGCAAGATTCCCCAGCTTGAGAAAGCGCTGGAGGAAGCGCGCGGCGCCTCCGAAAACGCCCTGCTGCGCGAGGAGGTGACCGAAGAGGATATCGCTTCGGTCGTTAGCCGCTGGACCGGAATCCCGGTTGACAGGATGATGGAGGGAGAGCGCGAAAAGCTGCTCCAGATGGAATCGATCCTCGGCAAGCGCGTGATCGGGCAGGAACAGGCGATCGAAGCGGTCAGCAAGGCCGTGCGGCGTGCCCGCGCTGGCCTGCAGGATCCGAACCGCCCGCTGGGCTCGTTCCTGTTCCTCGGCCCCACCGGCGTCGGCAAGACCGAGCTGACCAAGGCGCTCGCCGGGTTCCTGTTCGACGATGATTCCGCCATGGTCCGCATCGACATGAGTGAGTTCATGGAGAAGCACGCTGTCGCGCGGCTGATCGGCGCGCCTCCGGGCTATGTCGGCTATGAAGAGGGCGGTGTGCTGACCGAGGCCGTGCGGCGACGGCCCTACCAGGTGGTGCTGTTCGACGAGGTCGAGAAAGCGCACAGCGATGTCTTCAACGTGCTGTTGCAGGTGCTCGACGATGGGCGGCTGACCGACGGGCAGGGCAGGGTGGTCGATTTCTCGAACACGCTGATTATCTTGACCTCGAACCTCGGCAGCCAGTTCCTCGCCAATCTGGGTGACGATGGGAAGGTCGAGGATGTCGA
>SBHJ01000257.1 GCA_006226465.1 Alphaproteobacteria bacterium
CGTACCGATGACGAACGGCCGTTCAAGGCGTCGGACCTGCGCTCCATCGCGCGCGATTGGGACGTGCAAAGCAAGTATTACGGGCTGTTGGCGGCACCGGTGGCGATGGTCACTTCGATCATCCTGCGCCCATGGCCGAGTAATCCCTTGCTGCGGTTTTCGACCTGGCTTGAAATGCAGCTCAACAATTTTGGGCTGTTCAAGTCGTGGAATCAGTACGTGCTGTTTGATTTGGTCAAGAAGTGATTAAAGGATGACACATTCGGTAGTCATCAAGTGTTCTGTCAGGCCCTGCGCCCTGCAGTCTTCTCCGGAGGCAGCACATTGATTTCGTGGACGAATCCAGAATTCTAAGGAGCTAATAATGAAAGTATTTGTGTTCGGCGGAGACGGCTTTTGCGGCTGGCCCACGTCGCTTTACCTGTCGCGAAGGGGCTATGACGTAACCATTCTAGACAATCTGTCGCGCAGGAAGATTGATGTCGAACTGGGCGTGGATTCGCTGACTCCAATCGCGACCATTGATCGGCGCCTCGCGGCGTGGGAAGAAGTCAGCGGTAAGAAGATCGCGTTTCACAACCTCGATCTGGCGCAGGATTATGATCGCCTACTTAACTTGCTGGTAGTCGAAAGCCCGGATGTCATCATCCATTTCGCGGAACAGCGCGCTGCCCCCTATTCGATGAAATCCAGCTTTCACAAGCGCTACACCGTCGACAACAACCTCAATGCAACCAACAATCTGCTGGCCGCTGTGGTTGAAGCGAAGATCAACCCGCACGTAGTCCATCTCGGCACGATGGGTGTTTATGGGTATGGCACGGCGGGCATGAAGATCCCTGAAGGCTATCTGACTGTGAAGGTGGAGGCCGGTGAAAACCTCATCGAGCAGGAAATCCTCTATCCGGTCAATCCGGGCTCGATCTACCACCTCACCAAAACGCAGGACCAGCTGTTCTTCGCCTATTACAACAAGAATGACGGCGTTCGGGTAACTGATCTGCACCAGGGCATCGTTTGGGGCACACAGACGGAAGAGACCAAGCTGGATTCGCGCCTGATCAACCGTTTCGACTATGACGGTGACTACGGCACAGTGCTGAACCGGTTCGTGATGCAGGCCGCGCTTGATTACCCGATGACTGTTCATGGTACCGGCGGCCAGACGCGCGCCTTCATCCATATTCAGGATACCTGCCGCTGCATCGAACTGGCGATTACTAATCCGCCACAGGCCGGTGAGCGCGTGAACATCCTTAACCAGATGACCGAAACGCACCGCGTGCGCGATCTGGCTCAGAAGATTGCCGATCTGACTGGCGCCAAGATCGATTTTGTCGATAATCCGCGCAACGAAGCCGCAGAGAACGAACTGCATGTTTCGAATGACCGCTTCCTGGGTCTGGGCTTGAACCCGATCACGCTGGACGACGGCCTGCTGGAGGAAGTGCGGGAGATTGCCGCGAAGTATTCGGATCGCTGCGATCTGCAGAAAATCCCCTGCGTTTCGACTTGGAGGTAGGCGGATATTCCGATGAGTGGTGGCGAGCATTACCGGACAACATCTTCCCTGGACGCCAGGGCGGCGGCGTTGAACGAGGCGTTTGACGGGTTGACCGCCGAACGCATGCTTGACCGGCTACTCAACGGTAATGCGGCGGGCCGGGTGGCTGTGGTCTCGTCCTTCGGAGCCGAGGCCGCCGTTCTGCTCAAGCTCGTGGCGGACAAGGATCCGAGCACGCCGGTCGTCTTCCTCGACACACTGAAGCATTTTGACGAAACGCTGGACTATGTAGACAGCCTGATGGAGCGGCTGGGGCTGACTACGCTGTTGCGAGTGCGACCGTCACCGGCCCGTCTGCTGGCCGAAGACCCTGATGGCACGCTCAACCTGCGCGATTCGGATCGCTGCTGCTACGTGCGCAAGACGCTGCCGATGATCACAGCACTGCGGCATTTCGATGCCATCTTGACCGGTCGCAAGCGTTTCCAGACCGTCGAGCGCCAGCAGATGGATTATGTCGAAGTGCAGGAGAGCTGGTTGCGGATCAACCCGCTGGCGGACTGGTCCAAGGAACAGATCGATGCCTTTATTGCAAAGCACGACCTGCCGCCCAATCCGCTGGTGGCGCAGGGCTATCCCTCGATCGGTTGCGCACCGTGCACCGTCAAAAGCGATAGCTACCGCGATGGTCGCTGGGCGGACAGCGATAAGAGCGAATGCGGCATTCACATCACCGAAGACGGCAAGATTGTGCAGATCGGGGCTAACCAGAGCGCCGTATCGCAAGACTGAAAAGAGCGATGTCGATGCGCTGGTTCATTCTCACTCCACTGTTCAAGCCGGCCTCTGCTGGCGGCGCAATCTATTCGGAGATTCTCGCGCGCAATCTTGCCATTAAGGAGCATTCGGTCACAGTTCTGACCGAGAAGCATGGTGCCGCGCCCGATTCCGAAACGCGCGTGCTTGGTGGGGGATCAGTCAACATCCGTCGTATCTTCCCGCTGCGCAATGATCGCGCGCGCAAAGATGTTGTATTCTATGTCAATTTCCTGATCGAGAACCTGATTTACGTCATTCTACCGTGGTTCCTGCGCGCCAGGAGCGAGGCGGAAACAAGACTGATCGTGCACGCAAGTTTCCTATATAAACCCAGCCTTTTCCGGATATTCCTGTTGCTGGTGAGTGCACGGCGCGGCCCCAATTTTAGGATGATCCTGGATATCAGGGACAATTACTTCGACGATCGGCACACAAAGTTCCTGCGGTATTTTGATGCTATCATCTGCTCGGCCCGCTCCAATACAGAGCGCATGAGCGGCTTCGCCAAGGGGGCGCTGCCAGTCATCCATGCGCCGATGCCGTTCGAACCACTCGAAGCTGTCAGCGATAGCGAGGTGCGGGCGGTCGAGCGCACCTTCGGGATCGAGGGCAAGCGATATCTGCTCAACCCCAATGGCATTACAATTCGCAAACATCACCCAGTGATGCGCGACGCGATGACCATACTGCGCCAGATCCCCGAATTCTCGGATGTCGTGCTTGTCACCGTTGGGCGTGAACGTGACCGGACCGGCGCCGACACACAATCCGAGGCGCGCGGGGAATCACGTTATCTCGGCATTGTCGCGCACGCAGATATGTACGCCCTCATGCAGGGCGCATTCTTCACGCTGGTGCTCAGCAATGAGGAGACAATCTCGCGCTCTTCGCTTGAGGCCATGTCGGTCTGCGGGCGTATTATCCTGCCCAATGTGCCCGAGTTTCGCGAGGACTGCGAGGACTACATTCTGGCCAATGTTACGCCGGAAGAGCTGGTGGCAAAGATCCGGCTATTGGCCAACAGGCCGCCACCCGGCTTCCCGTTCGAGAAGCACGAGCTGGCAAACTACATCGAGCTCTACGAAAATGCCTAGGCGGCGCGTGCACGCGACCTGTATCTCGCCTGTCCCGACTGGCCATCTTTCAGAACGAATAGCCGCAACGCTATCAGGCCAGCTGCGAGCGTAAACAGCATCGGGCCAACCGCCAGCAGTGCGCCGCGTAGAAAAATGATCGAAAAACCGCCGATCATCGCCGCGGTGCACTTGCCCTTTAGTGATGCCGCCCAACTGGTGGTGAGTCTTTCGTCTATCCGCTGGATCGCCCAGCCAAGCAGGATCGCCCCACCGATCAAACCGACCAAGCCGAAATCGACATAAAGCTCCGCTGGCAAGGGGGCAGAAACGTTGAAGTTTAGATCGCGATAACCGGCGGCTTGCGCTGTGATAACGCCCGTATGCTCGGATTTTCCTTCCCAAAACGCGCGCGGGACGAAGAAGAAGATGGCGGAGATCAGCTGTTGGCCTAAGTTGATACCCGTTCCCTCCACATAGATCGTGGCATTGATAAATGACTGAAACCCGTCGAAATCTCCCCCGCGCACGTAGTTGCGCAAGGCATCGGCGATCGCCAGATCGTCAACCGTCTTGCCGCGTCGGTTGATCGCGTCGAAAACGGGCATGACAAAGCAGGCGCCGAAAATGAACCCGCCAGCGACAGCATTCTTGATCACGCGGTTGCGCAGGTCTGCGAATAGGAAAAACCAAAATACCAAATACCCGAAGATATAGAAGCGTGGCAGTGCCAGCGGGAAGTTAAGGATTAGGAATACCGGCAGATTAATCGCCACCAGGATGGCGAAGGCCGATTTCGACTTTCCCCGCATCCCGTAAAGCACGGCGCAGGTAAGCGACAGGAACGCCGTGATGCGCGGTAGCGTGATATAAACGCCAGCGGTGTTTGGCCCAAGTCGGTCAACCACCCGGTCAAACTGGTTGCGGTACTGGAGGAACTCACGCAGCTCGAGCTCGGTCAGGGCGAAGGCCAACAACGCCCACGCCGCAATCGCGAAGCCGACGCAACCCAGAAATGCCACGTTTTCGGGCACCTGATTTTGCCTTGGGACTTTTACCACAATCGGACGGTTCCGCCCGAAATACATATGCGATGCATAGGTTGTAGCGAGGAAGGCGAACAGCAGGATCGCCGCACCCTGCACCGAATGACCGTTGTAGCTCATCTTGAACACCGGGAAGAGGTTGTTCTGGATGTGGAACATCGACGGATAGAGAAAGAAGACCAGAAAGTAGACTAGGAACATCAGCCAGGTGATGTTGAAGGACGGGCGCCCCACCGCAGCTGCTACAGCGATCGCGCAGACATAATAGGACCCCATCTGGAAAAAGAAGGCGGTGCGAAACTGGCCGTTGGGAAAATCGCCGATGAACAGCACGGGCATGATCGCACAGCTGGTGACCAGCAGCCAGAAGATCATATTTAGTCCGGACAGTTGGGTGCCGACCGGGGCGTATCCAACCGCTGATCTACTTCTGCCGCTAGCCATACTGATCCAATCCAAATTCGCGCCCTCGGATTAGCCGCTGGTCACGTCTTTGCAACGCCTGACTTGAGGAAATGCCGAGCCATCGCGATGAATGAAAGGCTATAACCCGCCATTCCCGTGGCCACTGTGGCCGCCGCGGCGATCACACCCCAGTATGCAAGCGCAAAGGGCAGAGCGATAGCAACCGCGATCAACCAGGACCAAATGCACCGGGTGAACTGCCATGGGGTCGGGCCCATCTGTATTACCGCGCCGAACGGCAGCGCCATTGACGTGAACAGATTGCCAACTGCTAGTATCATTAACACATGCGCCGCTTCGCTATCCGGATACCCGAGCAGCGCCATCAATTCATCGGCGAACATCTGCGCCGCCAGAAACAGCGGTGTCGCTGTCAGGAGCGAAATCGCGATACCATTGCGTAATTCGCTGCGAAGCCGATTTTCGTCCTTTGCGGCAATCGCCTGTGCCAGCCGCGGGAAGATGACTGGTGATACAAAGCGGTTGCTGATCGACACGATCGGGGCAACTCGGCTCGCGACGCCATACTGGCCCGCTGCTGCAAGCGATGCGAGCAGCCCGATCAGCACAGTGTCGATCCGTTCGAAGGCGGTCCCACCACTGGTGTTAGCCATCATTACCAGTGAGCGGCGCAACCACCGTTTGAACGGGCGGACGCGCGGCGAGACGGCGCTGTGGAACTGCCGGATGTGTTGCAGCCACAGCAGGGCGAAGGCCAGCAGTTCAATCGTCAGCAGCGACCCGGTCGCCACCAACAGTATGTGCTCGCGCGTCGATGGCAGAGCCACGAGCAGCAGGCACAGCAGCAGGGTCCAAGCGATGTCGCGGGGGACCAGCGCCAGGCTGACCGCGCCGACCGATCGCGCCAGCATCTCGCGTAGCATGCTTGGCCCGGTCGCCAGCAGGAACAGCGCGGTGGCTTGTAAGATCATTGAAAGATTGGGATCGTCGGATACCAGCATCCCGGAGAAGTAGAACAACCCGCTCAACACAGCCACGCCGAGAACCGTCGCCGACCCGGCAAACAGGATGTAGCTCATAGCCTGCGCTTTGCGTCTGCGCTCTCGCGCAAGCGGGATAAAGAACTGCGCTGCAGCACCCGTCCCCAGTGTCGCGAACACCGCCGCAACCTGGCTTGCGGCGAGTACAATCATGAACAGGCCGAACAGATCGGGTTCGACCAGCCGTGCTGCAACGGCGATCATCAATAGGAAGCAGAGGCGGCCCGCAGCCATCCAGAAGCCGGCCAGTCCATAGGAACGGATGAGTCCCAATAATTGGCTCAACATAGCCTGTAAGCTCCGTACGAAAGCGATCGATTCGGCAACCGCGCGACTGTCACAGAGGCGCTGATTCCCGGTTACGCTTCCCGGTGCCGATTGTCAGCCCGCGTCATACGAATAGCTGTAGCCGTAGCTATAGGAATATCCTGCCGATTTCGCGTCGAACTTGGTCATCAGCACGCCGATCATCTTGGCGCCTCCAGCCTGCAACCGGCTGATTGATCCTCGCACATTGTTCGCTCGGTTGCGACCAGCTTCAGTCACGAACAGGCAGCCTTCAGTAATACTGGCGATCTCGATCGCATCAGCCAAGCCTAGCGTTGGCGGGCTGTCGACCAGTACGATGTCGAACTGTCCCGAGAGGCGATCAAGGACCGTATCCAGCGCAGACCCGGCCAGCATATCGGTCGGATTTGGCGGGATGCCGCCGCTGGGAATGAAAAATACCCCCTGGTGCTCTGTTGCATGGGTGACATCCTCGATTTCCTTGTTGCCGGTCAG
The DNA here is from genome assembly GCA_006226465.1 of Alphaproteobacteria bacterium. Taxonomy (GTDB): domain Bacteria; phylum Pseudomonadota; class Alphaproteobacteria; order Sphingomonadales; family Sphingomonadaceae; genus Erythrobacter. The sequence goes on from SBHJ01000257.1 coordinate 6,692, forward strand.
CAGATCAGACATACCTTCGCCATTATTGATGCCGAACATGTTGTGCTGGTTAGGACGACGCAGATCGAGATCGACCACTAGTACACGCTTGCCAACGCGGCTTAGGGCAATGGCTGTAGCAAAGCAGCTAGACGACTTGCCTTCGCCCTGAACCGCGCTGGTGAAGGCCAGACTGCGCGGCAATCCGTGCGAAGTCGCCAGAACAAGTGAAGAGCGCAGGCTGGCGAAGTGTTCCGACACCTCCGTCTTCGGGTCTAGGATCAGTTCTTGTACCAATTCGTCCTCGCCAATCCGCGGGCTTGCACCAAGCAGTGGCAGACTAAGCTTCCGGGTGACATCGTCTGGCGTGCGGAGCATGTCAAAGAACTGTTCGCGGCCAAATACAAACAGCGCGGCCAGCCCCAGGCCTGCGAGCAAGGAAAGTGCTAGGTTCAGCGGAATGTTAGGACTGACTGGTTCTATGGGGCGAGTCGCCCGGTCAACGATCGAAACATTGTTGGCCTGCACACCTGCTTCGGCGTTCAGCTCGTTAAAGCGGCTCAAGAGTGTATCATAAAGCTGCCGATCATTGGCGATCTCCCGTTGAAGAATACCCAGCTGAACGCCACCTTCCTGCTCGTCGAGCGTTTCGGTTTTAAGTGTGGCGATCTGCTGCTCAAGCGCGCGTTCTTGCTGGATGGCCGTTTGGTAATTGGCCCTGATCGTTTGTTGAATGCTAGCTGCGATCGCGTTGATTTGGCGATCCAACTCGTCAAGGCGCGCTTTTGCCTGCTTGACCGACGGAAACTCTTCCTTACGACGCTGCAACTCTAACTCATACTCAGCTTGAATCTTGGCCCGCTCCTCCAAGAGGTTCTGGATTGCAAGATTATTGAGCGCCTGCGGCAGATTCACGGGATCCTGGGCTTGAGCTACTTCCCAGGCCTGCTGCGCAGAAATCCGTCGAGCAAGTGCAGCGGAATAGTCACGGTTCAGTTGGACTAACGTCGCGGTCGCAAGTGAACGGGGCGCTGCTGGTTCACCTTCAGGCACGGCCGCATTGGAAGCGTCGATCACGCGAGTTCGGCGAGCATACTCAAGAGCGGCACGCTCTGAATCGGCCAACTGAACCGCTGCTTCTTGAAGCTGTTCCTGCAGGAACTGGCGAGCATAAGAAGAATTATCGAAACGGCGCTGAAGGTTGTTGCGAATGTAATTTTCAGCAAAACTATTCGCTACTCGGGCAGCTAAGCCGCGGCTCGGGCTGTCAAACGCAATCGTCGCAATTCGCGAATCGAGCGGCAACCCGACGCCAAGGTTTTCCTCCAGGGTTTCTATCACCAATTCGCGTTGGGCCTCTTCGGGAGGAAGAACGCTGGTCTCGATAGAATCCGGATCGACATTCATTTCATCGAGAAACTGCGGATTGTTGAACAACTGCAGATCTTCGGCAACCGATTGCGCCAGCGCGCGGCTGCGAATTATATCCAGCTGCGTTTGCAAGAAGCGGTCGGAGTCAACAATCGCGGCCGTAGCATCGGCATCTTCCGTCCCAAGAACCTTGGCTGCCTCTTGGTCTATCTGCACCGTCGCCTCGGCGCGAAACACCGGCGTTGACAGGATTGTTGCCACCACACCCAAGAACAAACAGCCGAGGACTATTCCTGCAATCCAAAAGCGAGAGCGATAAACAGCAGCCCAAATTGCTTCGAGGTCCAATGACATCAGGCCGTCACTGGCATAGTGGGGGTCAAACCGATCATCATATGCTACCGCATCGCGGCTGTTTCTGTCACCAGTATTCATACCATTTGGGACCGGGCCCGTATTGTCATATTTCAAGCTCATAGGTGATTAGTTTCTCGAAAGCTGCACGAATACGGATGCAAGCACTGGTGACAGTTGCAGGAAGTCGCGGAACAATTGCTTGGCAAAGGAACTTCCAACTACGACAATATCGCCAGCCAGAATCTCGGGGTTCTCGGCCTCGCCAATTCGAATGTCGTTCAAATTGAACTGTGC
>SBHJ01000255.1 GCA_006226465.1 Alphaproteobacteria bacterium
AGCACGAACAGGCCGCCGGCTTCAAGCACTTTGGCCTTTTCCGCGGCCACTTCCGCCTTGATCCGGGAGATCTCGAGCTCGCGCTTGGGATCGTCCTCAGCAAGATCCTTCAGCTCGTCCTCGATCCGGAATTCGACATTGCCGCCAAGCTGGATGTCGGTTCCGCGACCGGCCATGTTGGTGGCGATGGTGACCGCGCCAAGACGACCGGCCTGCGCCACAATATGCGCCTCCATCTCATGGAAACGGGCATTGAGCACCGCGTGCTTGACCCCTTCATCATCGAGGAACTGGCTGAGCAGCTCGGACTTCTCGATCGAAACGGTACCCACCAGCACCGGTTGGCCGATCTCGTTCTTCTCGCGGATCGCCTTGGCAATTGCCTGGAACTTGTCCTGGGTGTTCTTGTAGAACTCGTCCTCTTCATCGACCCGCTGGACCGGGACATTGGTGGGAATCTCCACCACATTCATCTTGTAGATGTCCCAGAATTCCGCCGCTTCGGTCGCCGCCGTGCCGGTCATCCCTGAGAGCTTGGGATACATGCGGAAATAGTTCTGGAAGGTGATCGAAGCCATGGTCTGGTTTTCCGGTTCGATCCGCACGCCTTCCTTGGCCTCGACCGCCTGGTGCAGGCCGTTCGACCAGCGGCGACCATCCATCATGCGTCCGGTAAACTCGTCGATGATAACGACCTTGTCGTCCTTCACGATGTAATCGGTATCGCGCTTGAACATGTGAACCGCGCGCAGGGCCTGGTCGAGGTGGTGAACGACTTGCGTGTTCACGACATCGTAGAGGTTGTTGGTGGCAAGCAACCCCTTCTCGATCAGTAGCTTCTCAACCTCTTCGGTGCCGTCCTCGGTCAGCTGGATCGTGCGAGCTTTCTCGTCCTTCTCGTACCAATCCTCCGGAATGGTCTTCACCACCGTGTCGAGCGCAACATAGAGTTCGCTTTTGTCGTCAGTCGGGCCGGAAATGATCAGCGGGGTACGGGCTTCGTCGATCAGGATCGAATCGACTTCATCGACGATTGCGAAATTGAACGGCCGATGGACCATCTGGTCGCGCGAGTGCTTCATGTTGTCGCGCAGATAGTCGAAGCCGAATTCGTTGTTGGTGCCGTAGGTGATATCTGAATTGTAAGCTTCGCGCCGCTCGTACTCATTCAGATTGGGCACGATCACGCCCACGGTCAGGCCAAGATAGCGATAGATCTGCCCCATCCATTCGGCGTCGCGCCGGGCGAGGTAGTCGTTCACAGTAACGACATGGACACCCTTGCCTTCGATTGCGTTGAGATAGGTGGCGAGCGTGGCGACGAGGGTCTTGCCTTCACCCGTGCGCATTTCGGAGATCTCACCGCGGTGCAGCACGATGCCGCCCACCAACTGAACATCGAAATGGCGCATTCCCAGCACGCGGACCGAGGTTTCGCGTACCGTGGCAAATGCCTCCGGAAGGATATCGTCGAGCGAGGCGCCGCCATCCAGCTGGCGACGAAACTTGTCGGTCTGCGCCCTCAGCTCTTCATCCGAAAGAGCCTGAATTTGCGGCTCCAGAGCATTGATCTGGTTGACGATTTTGCCCATCGACTTGACGTAACGATCGTTGGACGTGCCAAACAGCGATTTGACGATTGTATTGAGCATCGGGAATCCTGACGGAACTGGAATATGGGGAAAGGCAGCCGCGCCGAGCGCAAGCTACCCTGGAAAAATTGCGGATTGGTGCGCGCTATTCGTAAGCGCGATCGACGCCGAAAAGAACCGGCGGCTTGATGATCCTGCGATTCCTGCGGTCTTGAGGCTCTGCCTTACCCGGATCCCTGCGCACAGCGCGCGAGGCTTCATCGGGGCATTCATTGCGGTCTTCTGTGGCAGATTCACTGCTGAAGATGCCGCTGCCTGCTTCGAGGCTGACCGCTTCTGTAATCGATGCATGCGTGGGCGCGCCGATGGCGGCAAGTCCCGTGATCAATGCAAGGCAGGCGAGCAAACGACGCAGCATGGCGCGCAATATAGTGACACATTTGAGCAAGGTCCACTGCCATTACCCGATTTACTGTGCGTTGAAGCGCACCTAGAGGCTTGATCATGGACCTCAAGCCGTCGCCCCTCGCCCTGCCCTTCCCCGACATGCCCCCGATCGCAGGGGTCACCTTGCGTGTGTCGCAAGCCCGATACAAGAATTGGGCCAATGATCCTGAACGCGCGGACCTGACCTATGTCGAGCTGACAGAGGGCACCGGCGTGGCCGGTGTTTTCACCACCAGCGCCTGCGCATCGTCCGAAGTCGAATTGGGCCGTGAGCAGGTAAAGGCGGGTTCGGCCCGTGCACTGATAGTAAATGCCGGCAATTCCAATGCCTTCACCGGCTATCGTGGGCGCGAAGCAGTCGAGCAGATCATGACACAGGTCGCCGGTCGCCTCGGATGTAACAAAGGCGAGGTCTTCGTTTCTTCGACCGGTGTGATCGGCGTGCCTTTGCCCAAGGACAAAGCGCGCGAGGGCGTATCCAAGGCGCTTGAAGCCGATCCCTGCGGTTGGGAAGACGCCGCGAACGCAATCGGCACAACCGATACCTTTGCCAAGGGCGCGCATGCCAGCGCCGTAGTCGATGGCAAGACGGTGCACTTGTGCGGCTTCATCAAGGGTAGCGGAATGATCGCTCCCGATATGGCCACCATGCTGGGCTATATCTTCACAGATGCGGCGGTTGCCCCTGCATTCCTGCAACAATTGTTATCTGACGCGAATGGGCAAACCTTTTCCTGCATTACGGTCGATGGCGATACTTCGACCAGCGACACGGTACTTGCCTTTGCGACGGGGGCGGCCGGCAATACATCGCTTGCCAGCTTCGATAGTGCGGGCGCCGATGCCTTTGCCGCCGCGCTGACCGATGTCTGTCGTCAATTGGCACAACTGGTGGTGCGCGACGGAGAAGGCGCGACGAAGCTCATTACGATTCGTGTGACTGGAGCGGCGTCTGACGAGAGTGCGCGCCGCGTCGGAATGTCGATCGCCAATTCCCCGCTGGTAAAAACGGCCATCGCGGGCGAGGACGCCAATTGGGGACGCGTGGTCATGGCGGTGGGCAAGGCTGGCGAGCCGGCTGACCGGGACAGGCTCTCGATCGCATTCGGGGGCACCTGGACAGCCAGGGATGGATTGCCCGTGGAAGGCTATGATGAAGCGCCGGTTGCCGCGCATCTCAAAGGCGCGGAGATCGATATTGAGGTTGATCTGGGACTGGGCGAAGGGCGTGCCACGGTGTGGACTTGTGACCTGACGCACGGATATATCTCGATCAACGCCGACTATCGGTCGTGACACCCCTCGACCGAGAAATCCTGGGCCTGGTGCAACGCGTCAGCGAACAGGCGATCCTGCCACGGTACCGCAATCTCGCCAGCGGTGAGATAATCGAGAAAGCCGCCAACGAGTTGGTGACGGTCGCGGATCACGAGGCCGAAGCTATGCTTGCGGAAGGATTGGCGCAAATCGATCCTTCACCCGCGATCGTGGGCGAAGAGGCCGCGCATGACGACCCTGGTGTGCTCGAACATCTGACCGGCGATTGCTGGATTGTCGATCCGATCGATGGCACGCACAATTTCGCGCACGGCCACCCACCATTCGGCATCCTGATCGCGCGGGCCAGCGGGGGCCTGTGCCGGTCTGGCTGGATTTACGACTGCGTGACGGGGCGATTGTGCCATGCGCATCACGGAATGGGCGCGTTCGTGAATGGTGAAAGGATCGCCGCGCGAACCACCGGCGAAACTCCGCCCGTTGCAGCAATCTCTGTGATTTTCCTCGATGCAGACCGTCGCGAGGCTGTGCGGCGACACATCGCGCCGCATTATCGCACGGTCGATACCCCGCGCTGTGCCGCCGAGCAGTACCCGCGGCTCGCGCTTGGCGAGAACGATGTATCGTTTTTCGAGCGCATGCTGGCCTGGGACCATGCTGCGGGGATTTTGTGGCTCAATGAAGCGGGGGGTAAGGCAGCGCGCCCGGACGGGTCACCCTATCGCGTCGATGAATGGGACAAGCCTGGCCTGATAGGTGCGGCGAGCCCCGCCCTGTGGGACGAGCTCGCCACTCGCATGTTGCAGTTGGACTAAAGCTCTCCTTCGAGCCAGGCCTTGAGTGCGCTCTTGGGCCGTGCGCCGACCAGCTCAGCCACCTTCTCGCCGCCGCGGTAGAGCGCGAGATAGGGAATCCCCTGGACGCCCAGCTTGCCCGGCGTATCGGGATTTTCCATGATATCCATTTTGGCGATAGTCACCCTGTCGGCCAGCTCGTCGCTGATTTCCTCCAGCGCAGGAGCAATCATCTTGCAGGGGCCGCACCAGTCCGCCCAAAAATCGACCAATACGGGCTTGCCCGACAGAAGCACATCATTCTGGAAGCTGGCGTCGGTGACGTTGACGGTGGCCATGTGGAATCTCCTGATTTCGTGTTGCGATCAATCTAGGCACGATTGGAATTGGCACAATGGGTGAATGTGGATAGCATTACTAACCTATATGCAAGGCCGCTTTGTGAGCCTCCAGTAAGGCCGCTGGTAGCGCAAACAGCCGAGGCGTTTGCGTGTAGAGAACGGCAGCGCGCACCATCCGGTCGGGATAGATTGCCTCGAGCGCTGCAACATAGGCGGCCATTTGTCTCACAGTGGATGCTGGAATTGATTCGAGGCTCTGCGGCGGGCGGCGAGCGGACTTGAAATCGACTACGGTTACCTCATCGCGCGTGACCAGCAGCCGATCGGCAATCCCGGCGATCACCTCACTGCCGACCGTTGCCGCGAGAGGGACTTCGGCCAGAGCGCATGGCCCGAAGACTCGGGCAAATTCGGGATCGTCCAGCACAGATAGGACACGCCTGATGATTTCACCGCGCTGTGCTGTCTCCATATCCGCCGCCTGGCGTGCGAGCCACGCCTCGGCCGCTTCCTCGCGGGCGGATGGCGCCAGTTCGGGTAAGCGTTCGAGTAAGCGATGCATCAGCACCCCGCGCCGCGCCGCGTCTCGCGCTTGGTCCGGTGGCAGGGGTGGATCGGCACCTTGTTCTTCCCCCGTAGACGATGGCGCAAGCGGGCGCGGCGGGCGCGGTTCCGGGCCTATTGGAGCGTTGAGCCATGCGGGCAATTCGAGATGCGCTGGTGTGCTCGTGCCGCTCCGCCGCTCGATTGGTGCAGGCAGCGATCCCCAATCCCGGTGCATTCCCCATATCGGGTCCGCGACCTCTTCCGCCGTCATCACCTGGTCGAGCCGCGCATACCAGCTGTCCGGTGCCACTTCCTTCTCGCTCTTGGCCAGTGCGCCACCGATGAACAGCGCCTCCTCAGCGCGGGTCATTGCCACATAAAGCAACCGCCAATGCTCTTGCCGCTGTGCCGCTGCCACATTCTGGATATGCTCGCCGATCCGGCCGATCTGCTGCGCACTGCGCAAGGGTGGCAAAGGCAATTCGCGCCGCGGATCCATCGGATCGGGCAGGTCAATCCCCTTCGTGGGTGAGCTGTCGGGATTACCGGCGGCATCGGCCAGGATCACGATCGGCGCCTGCAGACCCTTGGAGCCGTGAACGGTCATGACCCGAACGAGATCGGGTGTCTCTCCCGAATCGCGCTTTAATTCGCCATCACCAGCGTCAAACCAGCGTATGAAATCGACCAAGCTCGGAGTGTGGGTCGTCTCGTAAGCGAACGCGGCATTGACCAGTTCGTCGATCGGGTCGTTTGCCTCGCTCCCCAAGCGCTCGACCAGATTGCGCCGCCCCCGCCATGGTCCAACCAGCAGCCAGTGGAGCAGCGCCTGCGGCGTCTCGAAATCGGCGCGTGCCAGGACGTTGCGCAATTGCGCTACCACGGCTTCTACTTCGGGATCGGAACTATCGCGCAAATGGTGCCACAAGGGCACATCCGGCTTGCGATAGCCGCATTCCAGCAATTGCTCCTGCGACCAGCCGATCAGCGGCGAAACGAGCAGGCAGGCGAGGTTGAGATCGTCGAGCGGCTGTGCGGCAAAGCGCAGTGCCGCCATCAGGTCCTTCACTGCCAGCGGCGCACCAAGCCGCAATCGATCAACCCCTGCCACAGGCACCCCCGCCGCATGCAGACGGGCGACAATCAGGCCGGCAAGCTCGCGACGCTTGCGAACCAGCACCATGACATCTCCCGGTGTCGCATTGCGGGGATTTCTCTTGTCCTTGACCAGCGGAAATCCGGTATCGAGCCAGTGCTTGACCTGCTCGGCAATGCGATCGGCCATTCTCCGCTCGGGCTCCGAAATCCAATCGGGTCCTTCGGGCTCATCCTCGCTTTCGTTCTCAACCGCGCGCAAGGGCTGCCACATCCGCACCAGGCCTGGGCGATTGTCGCCCCTGTGTGCAAACTCGCCGCTTGCCAGGCCGAGCTCGCCCGGCCCGATAGTCGCAATCGCCGCATCGACAAAATCGAGCACCGGCTGACCCGTCCGATAGCTTCGCCCCAGCCCCAGCTCGACCAGTTCGCGTACATCGCCCGGCGCGCGGATCGACGCGGCATTGCGCGCCGCCGCGCGCATAATCTCGCGATAGCGCTGGCGGGCCTGCTCGAAATTCTGCGGGCTGGTTCCCTGGAATCCGAATATTGCCTGCTTGTAATCGCCAACTACGAAGATCGTGCGCTGCTTCCCTTCGCGCTGGCCCAGGCCGGAGAAGAAATCATCTGTCATTGCATCGATGATCGACCATTGCGCTTCGTTGGTATCCTGCGCCTCGTCAATCAGGACATGATCGAATTGCCGATCAAGCTTGTAGCGGATCCACGGCGCCAGCTCCGAATTGCCCAGCAGTTCGGCCGCTCGGTGGATCTGGTCGTCGAAATCGATCAGCCCTTCGCGCCGCTTGGCCTGGTCCCACGCGATGGCAAAGTGCCGTCCGGCCTCCAGAGCAGGCGCAATCCATTCGGCGAGCTCGACCAGGATGGCGAGATCGCGAACAGCCGCTAATTCCTGTCGCGCGGCCTCGGCAAGCTCGAAAATCTCGGGTGTCTGCTTGGCGACGTTACCGCCCCATTTGGGCTCGTCCTTGTCGTTGAAGATCGCCTCATAAAGTGCCGCGCTAGCCTGCAAGCGCTTCGTCGGGTCCTGCGCGAGCCATTCGGCGATCGGATCTGCCACCTTCGCCGCACTCGCCGCATTCCACGCGTCATAACATGCCTTTACAGCCTTGACCGCCCGGCAAACTGCAGCGTCATCCGCGCAAAGCTCCGCCAAACGGTCCACGCTGGCATCGGAAGGGAGACCAAGCCATTGGCGGGTCCGCTCGATCATGGGTGGTTGCCAACCGCCAGGGCCAAACCAGGCGTCACGCGCCTCGGCACAGCGCATCAACCAGTTGCGGGCGCCATCGGGACCAAGCCTTATCGAAAGGTCTTCCAATGCGGCAACGAAGGCCCGATTGCCGCTCTCGCCCGCCTCAACCAGCATTTCCGCGAGCAACTGGCGTGACAGCAATTCACGATCGCGGTCCTCCATCGGGCGGCTGCCCGGGATGAGGCCAGCTTCTTCTGGAAATGCGGAGAGGAGCCATTGGGCAAAGGCGTGGATCGTATCGATCCGCAGCCCGCCGCCGGGGCAGTCGAGCACGCTAGCGAACAGGGTACGTGCCCGCTCGCGGTTCGCCGGGCCGGAATCCGCACCGATATTGCTCAATTGCTCGCCGAGTTGGGTATCGCTCAGCCTGACCCAACTCGCCAGCACCTCGTTGACGCGCGTGGCCATTTCCGCCGCCCCTGCCTTGGTGAAGGTCAGACACAGGATCTGGTCGGGTTCAACATCGCCGCGCAGCAACAGGCGCAGCACCCGGGCGGAAAGGACCTGCGTCTTGCCCGTTCCCGCCGATGCAGAGAGCCAGACGCTGTCGCGCGGATTGACCGCCTGCGCCTGTTCACCTTCAAGTTTGTGGACCTTTCCGCTCATTGGTCCCGACCCAGCCATTCTTCGAGCCGCATCAACTGGTCAAAAGTCGCATAGACAGGCGCATCTGGGTTCTCGCGTGCAGTGAAAGGCGCATCGCCAAGGATCCACTTGTCGAGCGCCTCTTCCAGCATGCGCCGAGTTTCGGGAAGGAATTTGGCCGGATCGATAGGGCTGCGGTTGTTTGCTGTCTTCACCGGGGAAACGATCTTTCCAAAGCCGGTCTCGCTCTTGTCGTCGCGTCCAAGAGACCAATATTCGAAGGCGCTCGCAATACCCGGCTGGGTCCCAAAGCCGCAAGCCTCCGCGATTAGGCCAAGGGTGCCGAGCTGCAGTGCATAACCTGCATCGACCTGCTTGGCGCTGGGCGGATTGCCGGTCTTGTAATCAATGATCGCCATGCTGCCATCCGGCAAACGGTCAATCCGGTCGACCTTGCCATGGATCGTCACGCCATTGACCGACATTTCTCCCTTTTTCTCGACGATCTCCGGATTTCTGCCCTCATTCTGGGCAAGCTTTAATTCTACCCATTCGAGTGCTCGCAGCAGCCGCGGGCGCCACAAGGCGCGGGTAAGCGGATGCGCATTCATCGCCTCCAGATGCTGCTCGGCAAGGGCGTCCAGTCTTCCCTTTCCCTTGTGCCAATCCTCGAGAATCTTGTGCGCCAGCGTACCCTGCCATGCTGGCGATGGTTCAGCATCGAGCGG
>SBHJ01000274.1 GCA_006226465.1 Alphaproteobacteria bacterium
CAGGCCTTCGATCAGGCAGGCGTGGTCGCAATGGTGGGCGACTGGACCCGGCCCGATGCGGAGATAACCGCCTTCCTCAATGCGCAGGGCGCAGCTGGCGTGCCGCTCTATCTATGGTACGAACCGGGCGGCGAGGCCGAACAGCTGCCGCAGGTTCTCACAGCCGATATGCTCATCGATCTGGCAAAGCGGGATCGGAAGCCGCCTCGTTAGGACTGGATGCGCGGCATTCTTCTATCAATGCGGCAGGCTTATCGCTGGGGTTGATCGTGATCATTCCCGCTCCCGGGATGGTGGCGGTAACTTCGCGCCGCCCGGTCAGGACTTCCCATTTCGGGTCGTCAGCGGGCAGGGCTGCTTCCCATAGGTAGGCATCGCCATGCGCCGTCGCATCCACCGGAAGGCGCGCGACATGGGCGTTGCCGATCAGCGCCAGGAATGCACCCGCCCCCGCGTCCGCCAGTGCGAAACGGGTGAAGCGCAACGTTCGATATTCGCCAACTTCAATACATGAAAGCGCCAGCATCGGCGCTTCACCCGGATTGCCATAGATCAGCCGGCCCGGCGTCTTGCTGTCGGCCCAGATCGCCTTGCTGCTATCGGGCGAATCGATTGGCTGGGACGGGCCGCGCGCCAGATCGATGACCACGCCATGCGATACCGCTTCGTCGCTTGGTGGGGGTTTGCAGGCTGAGATGATCAACAGGCCCAACAATGGGCCAAAGCAAATGCGCATTCTGTCACCGCGAGCGAATGAAAGTCCGAATATCCTCGGACAATTTGTGCCGGTCCTCGTCGCGCACATACATCATGTGTCCGGCGTCGTAATATTCGAAGTGCACGCGGTCCTGCGGGATCCCGGTCCGGCTGAGCGAATACTCGGCGGCGAAAAAGGGCGTGGCGAAATCATACCAACCCTGCGCGACGAACAGCCGCATTCCGGAATTTTCACGCAATGCCCGCCCAAGATAGGGCGCTACGGTAAGGTAGGCATCGAGATCCCGCTCGCCATTCAGCCGCCAATCCCAGTCGCTCACTCCGCCAATCGTCACATAATCGCGCTCGGTCTTGAAACCGATGGTGTCGCGGAAGAAGGCATTGGCCGTCGCCGTGTAACCGCCGTCGATCCCGTAGAAGCTCGGGTCATTGTCCGGCGTTTCCCCGGCATTGTCATAGTCGCGACCGGTGTATCGGCTGTCGAGCCGCCCGACGGTGAGCCCGCGATCGCGCAACAATTCCTTGTAGAACCTTGCCGGGGTGACCCGCAGGTCGGCCTGCTCAAGGTAGCGTTCGGAAAGTCCGGTAAACCGGGAGAGCTCTGCGCGGACCGCCTCGCGTTCGGCCTGGCTGGCGCGTTGCCCCTTGAGCAGGAAGGCGGCATAGGGTCCGATCGCAAATGTCCGGGCCTCCTCGGCAAATGACGCGGCGGAGGTCGCCTGCGCCTTGCCGTGGTATCGCGCCGTCACCGCCATGCTGGGCAGATTGGTGATATAGCTCAATTCGTTGCCTTCGGTATCCGCCCCCGCACCGAAATCGAGCACCGTCGAAATCAGGATCACGCCGTTGAGTGCAACATCGTTATAGCCGCCTTCGAGCTGGTTCACGACCGCTGCCGAGCGGGTGGTGCCATAGCTTTCGCCGCCGAGGAACTTGGGGCTGTTCCAGCGCTGGTTTTCGCTCAGCCATTGGCGGATCACCTGGGCGACAGATTTGGCATCCTGCGTCACGCCCCAATAATCCTTGGGATCCTTGTCCCCGATCGCATGGCTGAAGCCGGTCCCGACCGGGTCGATGAAGACGAGATCGGTCACATCGAGCAGTGCATCCGGATTGTCGAGGATCGGATAGGGTGGGGCACCGTCGTCGCGCGCGTCCGAAGGGATGGCGACCCGCTTGGGCCCGAACGCACCCATCTGCAGCCAGAGCGAGGCGGAGCCGGGTCCACCGTTGAACAGGAAAGTGACCGGGCGGGCAGGATCGCGCGGCTCGGCGATATAAGAGGTGGTGACTATCGCCGCCAAGGGCATGCCCTTGTCATCCTTCAGCACCTGCTCCTGCACACTGGCAGTATAACGCAAGGACTTTCCGCCAAAGGTCCCGGTAAAGGTCTTGCTGGCCGAATTGGCGGTGTACTCGGTGGGGGCGGCCTTCTCCTTTGGCGGCGCGTCGTTCGCTGCGAGGGAGGGGGCTGCAAGGGCAGCGAGCGAAAGTGCGGCAAGCGGCGCGCAGAATGATCTGAAGGTCATGGCGATGCTATGCCACCGTCGATCTCTATCGGCAATTCGGCGATGCGAAGTGGCGGAGGATGGAACGGCCGAACATTGATGCCTTGGATGGGAGGACTGGCATGTTTCGAGCATTGTTGTTGTCAGTGGCTGTGGCCGGCTTTTCCGGGGCCGTGGTGCAGGCCCAAGAGGTGGACCCGGCGCGGGAAACCGCCAGTCCTGCGGTTGCGCAATTGCGTCATGTGATCGGCGAATGGGATGTGATGACGACCTTCCTCAAGCCCGATGGCATGGCGGCAGGCAGCTTTGAAGGCAGCTACACCTTCGAATGGGTGATGGAAGACCGGATTGTGAAGGGCACCAGCACCATCCCCCAGTTCAAGATGGCATCGGGTATATTGTTCTTCCTGCGCCCCGCGACCAACGAGATCGAGATGGTCTCGGTCGGCCCCGACGGGCAGTTATGGGTCATGACCGGGCTGCAGAATTCAGAGACCCGCGAAACGCCGGTAGTCGACATGCCTGACGGCACCACGATCAAGCTGCGCTTCACGCGGTTCAACGTGAGCGCAGATCGATTCGAATCAAGAATGGAGCGTTCGACCGACGGCGGAGAAACCTGGACACAGGGGAATCATCAGGTCTTTCTCCGCCGATCGGCCTCCGGCTAGCCCAGGTTCTTACCCAGGTTTGCGGAATTTCAGCAGGAAGCGGTCGGTCTTGCCGCGGATGGCAGGATTGAAAACATTTACGGTGTGATCGTCATCAGGATTGGCGAGCAGGCTGCTCTGGCCGACAAATTCGAAGCCGGCGCGTTCATAGTCGGCGATCACAACGGCAGGATCGATCCGGTGCAGCCGCTCAACCACATCACGAGTATCGCCGCTCGGCCCTGCGTGGTCGATCACGCCCACGATCCCGCCCGGCCGCATGATGTTGAAAATGCCGCGCACGGCATCGTCCGGATTGATCCGCGGGATCTTGTATTGCTCCGATTCCCAATAGAGATCGTGATGGTTGAGGCTGAACATGGCGAAATCGAAGCTGTTCGCAGGATAGTCGAATTGCCCGAACGGACTGCGCACTATCGAACTTCCCGGTGCGCGGGCCTCTAACGCCTTCCAGGCTGCGATTGCCTGCTCAGAGTTATAGAACTGGCTCGGCTGCATACCGACGACCGAACCGGTTGGCCCGGTCACATGCGCCATGATTTCGGTCCAATAACCTTCGCCCGGGATCAGGTCGGCAGCCTTCATGCCAGGTTTGAGGCCGAGCCAAGCTAGCGTTTCGGTCGGCTTGCGGTCCGCGTCGAGTTCCCGGGCCTTTTCCGGCCGGTCAGGCGCGGCGACGGCTGTGGCGATCAGCCCACTGTAATCCGGTGCCATCGCCGAGGCTGAGGCAGCATCGCCGCCTTGGTCCATGCAGCCGCCGAGCGCGAGCGAGAGCGCGGAAATAGAAACGAGAAGCGCCTTGCGCATGTGAAGTCCCCCAATGACTTGTAATGGATAGAAGTTTGCGCCCGATCGGTTGACGGCACAAGCTGGCATCACGTCGCTGGTCGAGCCACTGCGCTATCCGGTCGAATTGGGGGCTATCGCATTTTCCGCTGGGTGCGCCCGTACCGCATCTTGCGGGTGCCGGGCTTGCCTTCGTTTGAGCGGCCTACCAGCGGTGCGCGTTTGTCCTCGAGTCCCAGTTCCTCGTTCTCGAGCCGCCGGATTTCGTCGCGCAGGCGGCCGGCCTCCTCGAACTCCAAGTCGGCGGCAGCTTCGCGCATGCGCTTCTCAAGGTCCTCGATATAAGCGCGCAGGTTATGCCCGACGAGATTGTTGACCTCGGCATCGCCGGTATCCACCAGAACGCCATCACGGCTTGCGGTGTGCGCCACGATATCGGCAATCGCGCGTTTGATCGTCTGCGGGGTGATGCCGTGTTCTTCGTTATATTCGCGCTGTTTCTCGCGGCGGCGGTCGGTTTCCGCCATGGCGCGCTCCATGCTGCCGGTAATCCGGTCTGCATAGAGGATCACCCGTCCATCGACGTTACGCGCCGCGCGGCCGATCGTCTGGATCAGCGAGGTTTCGCTACGCAAGAAGCCTTCCTTGTCGGCATCGAGGATGCAGACCAGCCCGCATTCGGGGATGTCGAGTCCTTCGCGCAGCAGGTTGATCCCAACCAGTACGTCATAGACGCCGAGCCGCAGGTCGCGGATCAGCTCGATACGCTCCAGCGTTTCGACGTCCGAATGCATGTAGCGGACCCTTACGCCCGCCTCGTGCATGAATTCGGTCAGATCCTCCGCCATGCGTTTGGTCAGCGTGGTCACCAGCGTTCGGTAGCCAAGCTTTGCGGTCTTGCGGCATTCCTCGATGCAATCCTGCACCTGGTCTTCGACCGGACGGATCTCGACCGGTGGGTCGATCAGCCCGGTGGGGCGGATCACCTGTTCGGCAAAGACACCGCCAGTCTGCTCCATCTCCCACCCGCCCGGGGTGGCCGAAACGCAGAAGGTTTGCGGGCGCATCGCGTCCCATTCGTTGAAACGCAGCGGGCGGTTGTCGATACAGCTCGGCAGGCGGAAACCGTACTCGGCCAGCGTCAGCTTGCGGCGATGGTCGCCGCGCGCCATGGCCCCGATCTGCGGCACGGTTTGGTGGCTTTCATCCACGAACAGCAGTGCATTTTCGGGGAGGTATTCGAACAGCGTTGGCGGCGGTTCCCCCGGCAGGCGCCCGGTCAGGAAGCGGCTGTAATTCTCGATCCCCGCGCAGGAACCGGTTGCCGCGATCATCTCGAGGTCAAAATTTGTGCGCTGTTCCAGCCGCTGCGCCTCAAGCAACCGACCCTCGCTGTGCAGCTCTTCCAGCCGGTGCGCCAGCTCGAACTTGATCGCCTCCGTGGCCTGCTTCATTGTCGGCCCGGGCGTGACATAGTGCGAATTGGCATAGACCCGCACCTTGTCGAGGCTCGCGCCCTTCTTGCCGGTCAGTGGGTCGAACTCGCTGATTTCCTCGATCTCGTCGCCGAAGAAGCTGATCCGCCAGGCCATGTCTTCGTAGTGCGAAGGGAACAGTTCCAGGCTGTCACCGCGTACCCGGAACGATCCACGGGCGAAAGCCGTATCGTTGCGCTTGTATTGCAGCGCCACCAGCTTGCGGATGATTTCGCGCTGGTCGACCGTTGAGTCCTTCTTGATGTCGAACACCATGGCCGAATAGGTTTCAACCGAGCCGATGCCGTAAAGGCACGACACCGAAGCGACGATGATCACATCATCGCGTTCGAGCAGCGCGCGGGTGGCCGAATGGCGCATCCGGTCGATCGCCTCGTTTACGCTCGACTCCTTCTCGATATAGGTGTCGCTGCGGGGGACGTAAGCTTCGGGCTGGTAGTAGTCGTAGTAGCTGACGAAATATTCGACCGCGTTGTTCGGGAAGAAGCTCTTGAACTCGCCATAGAGCTGTGCGGCGAGGATCTTGTTCGGGGCGAGCACGAGGGCGGGGCGCTGCAGCGTATCAATGACCTTGGCCATGGTGAAGGTCTTGCCGCTGCCGGTGACACCGAGCAGGACCTGCGTTTGTTCGCCGCCATGTGCGGAGGCGACAAGTTCGGCGATCGCCGTGGGCTGGTCGCCCGAAGGCTCGTAATCCGAAACCAGTTCAAAGCGCTTGCCGCCATCGGCCTTTTCCGGGCGGGCGGGCTTGTGCGGAACAAACTCGCCTGAAGTATCGGGCTCTTCCAGCCCGCGCCGTATTACCAGTTCCGCCATGCCGGAACATATGGGGCACAAATCGCGCGAGTGCAACGGTGCGTTGGCAGGCATCGACAGTGCTGATAGTCTGCTCCAAGTTACTGGAGAGTCACATCATGCGCACATCTGCTTTGCTTGCTTCTTTCGCTTCGATCTTGCTTGCCGCTTGCGGTGGAGAGGCCGACGATAGCGCTGCTGCTGGTGGCGATTTGATCGACATGAAAAAGGCAGCCGCGCGCGCGAAGGCTACCGCTGTGAAGCCGCAACCCGGCCAGTACCGCGTCACGCTGGAAGTACTCGAAGTGAAAATTCCCGGTGCACCGCCAAGCATGGCTGACATGATGAAGCAGGCCATGGGCGGACAGGTCCACGAATATTGCCTCAAGCCGGGGGATGTCGATCGCGGCTTCGAGGAAATGGCAAAGCAATCGCAGGAAGGCGACAATTGCTCGTTCCAGCGGTTCAACGCGGTGGGAGGGAATATCGACGCGCAGATGACGTGCAAGAATCCTGGTCAAGGGACCATGACGATGGTCATGAAGGGTGTGGGTACGCCCACCCGCTCGGAGATGAATATGACCATGACGGGTAACATGACCGGCATGGGCGATTCGACGATCCGGGTGAAATCGACGCATGAGCGTATGGGCGAGTGCAACTGACCGATTTCGATCCGTAACATCCCCTACGCAATCCTGCGCAAGGGCGATTGCGTAGAGTTGGGTCCGAAACGGACCGAATTGCTGTCATGCAGAAGCGGCATTTTGCTCGATATCGGTCGCGACACTGGGTGAGTTTCGCAATTTTCGACGCCATGCATGCGCCATGGCAAGCAAACCGATCCTCCATTTCATCGACGCATCGAGCCGCAACCGCGCCGAACTCGCCCGGGCAGGCTTTGCGCTTGGCCACCACTGCGAGGTCTATGCCGACCTGGGAGAGCTGGCGCTCCACCCGCCGCGTGACGGGATCATCATCGTTCGCGACTGGGGCGAAGAGGGCAACTTCAAACACACGGCCCAGCAATTGCAGCAGCTCGGCGTGTGGTTGCCGCTGATCGCCTTCGATGAAGCGCCGCGTATCAACCGGATTGTCGCAGCGATCAGCGCGGGCGCGCTCGATTATCTCGCCTTCCCGCTCGATCACGGCAAGCTGGCCGACGCGATCGAGCGGGCCAGGCAGGAAGCCGAAGTGAACAACGAAGCGCGCCGCCGGAAGATCGCGGCACGCACACTCGTCTCCAAGCTCTCACGACGCGAAGGCGAAGTGCTCGACTGGCTGGCCGAAGGCTACAGCAACAAGGCGATTGCGCATGAGCTCCAGATCAGCCCGCGTACGGTCGAGATCCACCGCGCCAACATGATGGCGAAGCTCGGCGCGCGCCATGCAGCAGAGGCGGTGCGGATCAGGATCGAAGCGCAATTGGATGAACCGCAGGAATCGCACGAGGGACGCGAACGGCTGGAGCCGCAAGGCCCAATCGTCAATGCTCAGCGGCAGTAGCCCCCGCCACCTTGCTCCAGATGGAAGTGGTCGCGGTGCGCGGCATTGTATTCCGGACCCAGCACCGTGCCGAAGCGCTTGCAGGCGCTGCCGTGCACCGTCCGCAGGAAGGCTCGCTCCGCCGCACTCCCACCGACCCAGGCTTCCTTGACGCCGATCCGCCGGCCATCTTCGAGCACGAAGGCCGAGACATCGATCGCCGCGGCCTGTGAATGCGCCGACAACCGGCTGGTGCCCGCCACATTGCGGCACGAATAGCTGCCCATGGTTTCGATCCGCGCGAGCGGGCTGCCGAGCATCTGGCGCGCCGCGCGATCGACGCCATAGCGCGCCCAGCCGCTGAACACCTGTGCGGTATCGCATTTGACCGGGCCGATATTGCTGATCCCGAACAGCGCTTCATCGCCCTGGACGGCCGAGAGCTGGACCGCGCCGACCGCGCTGCAACCGCCACCGAAATAGCGATCGGGCAAGGGCGAGAAACGCGATCCCGTCTGGCCCAGTCCGGCCAGGCACATGCGCGATTCCTCGCTCACGGCCACCGGGCGTGGGGCCGAAGCGGGTGCTTGCGATTGCCGCTGCGACTGCGGCACCGCGCCGCATCCGGCGAGCGCCAGCATCAGCAAGGGGGCGAGGGCGAGTCTGGTCATGCCCGCAGGTCACCACAATATGGTTAACCATTCCCTAATCCGCCCCGGTTTGGTGACCGGCGGTGCATCACGGCAGCTCGTCCGCCACCTGCTCCCACAGCTCGATCTTGACCCCGTCCGGATCGAGCAGCCAGGCGAACTTGCCATAACCCTCGTCCGCCGTGTCGAGCACTGTCACGCCCTTCTTCTTGAGCGCTTTGACAAAGCCATCGAGATCATCGACCCTGAGGTTGATCATGAAGCCATGCTTGCCCGGTTTGACATAGGTGTCGTCGGCAAAGTGGCTGATCAGCGAATAGGGATTGGACTTGGGTTCGTCTGCCCAATTGAGTTGCGGACCATAGGGTCCGTCAATCCCTAGGGTCTCGCGATACCACACCCGCGACGCCCCAGGGTCTTTCACCACGTAGAACACGCCGCCAAGGCCTGTTACTCTGGCCATATCTGCCCTCCTTAAATCCTACTCGATGGAACACATGGAACACGGTCTAAAGGCAAAAAGCGCAATTGTGTGACTGTCGGTGCG
>SBHJ01000051.1 GCA_006226465.1 Alphaproteobacteria bacterium
TGCCTCGCCGTCTATATCGGAACGCATTGGCTCTTTGTGCCCCCGCAGACCGGGATGCAACTTTTCCGCAAGGATCTGGGCCAAATTGCGATATTCAACGGCCTTTGGGAGTTAGCATCAGAACCAGTCGAACCGAGCGGCGGAGTCACAATCGACGCAGAAGCAAGAGCCGCAATTTCTGGCCTTATTGGCGTACTCCGCACCGTGGGAATTTTGTCCCAAAGTTGACAGCTTAAGTCGGGAACCAAGGCCATATTTACGAAATTTGAACATTAAGGCCGGCAAGGCGCGATATTCCAGCCGCAATAGAGGCTTATTTGCAACAGTTTGGGTCGAATGCCCGCTTGCCACCATCGAGCATAAAAGTTAGAAAGCTAGCGGTGGCTCCAGTTCGTATAGAAGGGGAATAAGTAATGCGCAAACTCGTCATCGGTATGGCGATGGCTTCGACAGCACTTGCGACACCGGCTCTTGCCCGCGACGACCAATGGTACGTCGGGGTTGATGCTGGCGCGATGCTTGTCGAAGACATGGATTTTGACGTCAATGGCTCGGCAAATGAAGTTACTGCTGATCATGACACAGGTTACGATTTCGGCGGCGTCGTAGGCTACGACTTCGGTGGCTTCCGTCTCGAAGCTGAAGCTAGCTATCGCGCAGCAGATATTAGTGAACTGCAGGTTGGCTCTGCCGGTCTGGTTTCCACATCTGCGAATGTGCGGACCGCAAACGGTACGTTTGATGCCAACGGCGAAACCAATGTCTTGAGCTTCATGCTCAACGGCTTGCTGGACTTTGGCCCAGATGATGGGCTTCAGGGCTTCGTTGGTGGCGGTGTCGGTGTTGCACGTACCGATTTGGATGCGACCATCAACTCGAATGGCCCCGGCGCATACAACGATTCGGATAGCGGCTTCGCCTGGCAGCTTCTCGCTGGCGTTCGCGCTCCGCTTTCGGGCAATTGGGATGTTGGCCTAAAGTATCGCTATTTCAACGCACCTAGCGTTGGCATTGTCGATTTGGGCGGCGCTTCGTTCGAAGGTGATTACAAGAGCCATTCAATTCTTGGCTCGATCATCTATAACTTTGGCGCCGAGGCACCTCCGCCTCCGCCGCCTCCGCCACCTCCGCCGCCTCCGCCGCCTCCGCCGCCTCCGCCGCCTCCGCCTCCGCCGCCTCCACCGGCTCCGGTGTGCAATACGGGCCCCTATATCGTGTTCTTCGATTGGGATCAGTCGGACATCACTCCGGAAGCAGCTACGATCCTCGACAATGCTGTCAGTGCCTACGCTGATTGCGGCATGGCGAGTGTCATGCTTGCTGGTCACGCTGACCGCTCGGGCTCAGCTAAGTACAACGTTGGCCTTTCTGAGCGTCGCAACGGTTCGGTGCGTGACTATCTGTCGGGCCGCGGCGTTCCGGATGATCGGATCAGCAGCGAAGCGTTTGGCGAATCGCAACCCCGCGTCCCCACCGAAGACGGTGTTCGCGAGCTGCAGAATCGTCGCGTTGAAGTCACCTACGGTCCGGGTTCGGGCATGTAAGACGCTTCACAGCGCGAATAGAGAGAGGGGCCGGAGTAATCCGGCCCCTTTTTCTTTGGTCTAGGAAGCGGTTACGATCGCACTAACGCGATGGTCATGACGAAAGAATTGACCCCCGTTCGATGCGTTCTGCCAGGGATCATGCCGGATGATACATGGAGTGTCATTGGAATCCGACACCACACCTCCCGCTGGCTTCTTGGAACGGCGGCTAGATCTTCTCACCAGCCGCTCGGACCCGATCCAGCAGTGTCTCGCTTGCTGTCGGCACAAGCCTGATCGCGGCCACAATCAGGACAAACCCTATTGGCGCAATCCAGAGGGTCGAAAGCACACCCACGGATAAATCGTCCCCATTCCTGGCCGAAACATATCCAGCCAGATATGGGCCCAAGGCCAAGCCGATGAGGGTGGTCGCCAGGAAAAAGGTCGCTGTCGCCACGCCTCGCATCCTGGGCAGAACCAGCGCCTGGCTAGCCGCCGCCGAAGCTCCTAATGCGGACGAGGTCAGCAGCTGCGCGACGAAGGCCAGGACCAGAAAAGTTTCCAGATTGCTGGTAGTGAAAAGCCAGTAGGCGACGGGTAATGGCGCGACCAAGCCAAAGAGCAGGACATAGAGACGGCCGGCCGGATTGCGCTCGAACAACCAATCCGCGGCTCTTCCTCCAATCGTAACGCCCAAAAATCCAGCCACTGCCGCGGGGCCCCCAATCCAAAGGCCAAGACTGCCCTTATCGATCTCGAAGGTGCGCTCGGCATAGGGCGCCGTCCAATACCCGCTGGCATAGGCCATGAACGAAACTGTTCCATATCCCAAGATAGTACACAGAAACGCAGGGGAGCCCCAAGTCAGCCGAAATGTCGGCAGGTCACGATGTCGCAGAGCGGTAGCCCAACAGAAAATTGCGTAATAGCCTATGCCGAGCAACAGCCATTGATCGGTGATTGGCGCGTATATCATTCCCGCCCCTGAATCGAGCAGGACGGTAAGCAGCCTGGCTACCCCGATGACTCCCGCAAAGATTGCCAGATTGACGGCTAGTGCAGCGGGGCCCCTTTTTGCTGCGCCATGAATTGTGAAGGGCGGGATCACCGTGGTCAGCTCGGCGAAAAACTCCTTGAATGGAGCCGGATGCGTCGGAGTTGGCAATCCATCGATCGCGCCACGCTGAGGTTCGCGAAGAGTTGCAACCCATATGGCAAGCAACAATCCTGGCAGGCCCACGGCAATGAAAGCAGCTTGCCAGCCTGCAAGGCCCATCGGCCCCCCATCGGGATAGCTCGCATTCCATCGATCCACGATCATTCCGCCGATCAAAAGCGAAATCCCTCCGCCGATATAGAGGCCGGAGCTGTAGATCGCCAATGCCGTCGCCCGCAATCGAGCCGGGAACCAATCCGAAATCAATGAATAAGCCGAGGGGCTTGCGGTAGCCTCCCCCACTCCCACCCCAATCCGAGCAACAGTCAGCGTTGTAGTGCCCCGGGCCAACCCGGAAAAAGCGGTCATCGCCGACCAAAGGGCGAGCCCCAGGGTCATCAGCTTAACCCTTTTCCAGCTATCCGCGAGCTTCCCTAAAGGAATGCCAAACAAGGCATAGAATATTGCGAACGCCGTACCATAGAGGAACCCGAGGTAGGCATCGTCGACGCCCAGATCTGCCTTTATGTCGTTGGCAAGGATCGAGAGGATCTGTCGATCAACAAAATTGAGCACGTAGACCAGGACAAGCACACTTAGCGCGTACCAACTGTATGCCGGTACCGCCTGGTCTTTCGGCGCAGCTAAGTCTGGCCGATCCTTGCTTTCTTCCATTCCCATTCCTCAAAAGTGTCTAGTCAGTCGCGTAACGCGTGTTGTCTATCAGGCCGGCATCCGCAAAGCCCTTGCGCCGCAACCTGCATGAATCGCATTGTCCGCATGCAATCCCAGCGCCAGTTGGGTCATAGCAAGACCAGCTCCAAGCCGGATCGAGTCCCAGCCGATGGCACTCACGAGCAATGTCCGCCTTCGTCATATGCTGCAGTGGCGCATGAATGCGAAAGAGCGTTCCCTCGATCCCAGCCTTTGTCCCGAGTCGCGCAGTTTCAGCAAAGCTGGCAATGAATTCCGGTCGGCAATCAGGATAACCGGAATAATCGAGCGCGTTTACACCAATGAAGATATCCGATGCGCAAGCCGCCTCTGCAAACGCGACAGTCAGCGAAAGGAACACCAGATTGCGCGCAGGAACGTAAGTGACAGGAATTCCATCCTCGACCCCAGTCTTCGGAACCTCAATCTGGTCCGTTAGCGCCGAGCCACCAAATGCGCGCAAGTCGAGCGACATTTCGACATGATTGCGAATGCCAAGCCTGCCTGCGATCCGGCGGGCCGTTTCAAGTTCGCGTGCATGGCGCTGGCCATAGTCGATCGTCAGCGCATGCAGTTCAAAACCCTGCTCGGATGCAATTCCCGCGGTGACCATCGAATCGAGCCCGCCCGAGAGCAGCACGACAGCCGAGCCATTTGCCTCTTTTTCAGTGCCGCCCATTAATACGGATTAGCGCACTTGATCGATCTTGCAATCGCAACACGTCGATCTCGCCAGAATTTCGGCCCTAGCGGCAATCGCCAGTTCGTCGCGCCTCAGCGGAAAACTCGAACGGTAGCCCACCAGCGATACCTTGGGTTTCGACCTGGACCAGTACGGGTGTTTCACGCCTGATGCTCGTGCGACCATAGCCATTACCGGGGCAGGTGTATTGCACCGTAACCTCGGCGGCGTTGTCGTCGACAACGAACCGGTTGCAATTTGTTTGCTTGTGCTGGAGCTGGATCAGTTCCCGGCCGGTGCGCACGCAGATCTTGCGACTGGGCGATCCGTCGCGCTGCCGCACTGTCCATTCACCCTTTGCCAGGCCATCAAGCATTTCGAGTCCGCCGCCTTGGGCAAAGCCCGGCGCGCTGCTACCAGCCGCGACGAGTCCAACCGCAAAAACGGCCCCCGCAATCAGCATGTTACGCAGCATTCGCATCTCAAAATCTCCTGAGCCCTATTTGGCCAGAACTTAGCATATGATCGCATTGTTGCGATAAACCGTTCCTGAACGTCGACGAAATGTTCAAATGTTCAGTTTGAACTGCCGCGAGCAAAAGGCGCAATCGACCAATATCTCCCCCGCATCATTGCGCATTTCATCCCTTTCTTCAGGCGAAAAGCGTTTAATCACGGTTTCGTAGTGCTCAACCGTGCATCGACAACCCTTGCATAGAATTTCGCCGGTCTGGACGAGAATCTCATCCTCCTCATGGAACAACCGCCAGAGTATTGCTTCCATCGACAATCCAGGATCGACTAGCTCGCTATGGCTGACGCTCCCGGCGATGATTTGTACATGGTCCCAGTCCGGATTGGTCTCGCGGACATGCAGCCGTTCGCGCCCCACCTCGCCCTCAGGCAGGTGCTGCACCAAGAGGCCGCCAGCCTTTAGGCCTTGAGGCCCGGATTTCACCGCCACACGGATAAGAGTAAGAACCTGCTCAGATTGGACAAAGTAGCGTTCGCACGCAGCAGCCAGCGAGTCCCCCTCGAGCGGGACAATTCCCTGATATCGTTTGCCCGGCCCGGCATCAAATGTGATGGCCAGATACCCGGTCCCGAAAAGAGCAAACAATGATGGGTTTGCGCCCAATTCGGCCAGCGCGGCCCTGTCGAAATCGACGTAGCCACGCATCTCCCCCCCACGATAATCGCAAACCAGCAGGCGCACCGCCCCCGCTTCGGTCTGCGCCTGCATTGTCATCTGTGTCCCTTCGCCCTTGAGCAAGCCCCCCATCAGGGCGCAAAGCACAAGTGCCTCTGCAAGGAGGAGCGCGATTGACGGGGGATATGCATGTGCGGAAAGAATTTCCGAGATCACTCGATCCAACCGGACCAACCTACCGCGCGCATTGCGTGTTGGCAGCGTATAGCCAAGCAACTGGTCGGCAAAGATTTCCGGGTTCTCGCTCATGATGCGAATATGGGATCCAACTGACGAAAAGGTAAGACTGGGCGCAGTTGGTTGCTGTCAGCCCAGCAGCCCAAAGCACCACAGCAGGATCGACTTCTGCGCGTGGATCCGGTTTTCAGCTTCATCGAACACCGCCGATTGCGGTCCCTCGAACACCTCCTTGCTAACTTCATCGCCAACATGTGCTGGCAAGCAATGCAAGAACAGGGCTTCGGACTTTGCTCGAACCATCAGCGATTGG
Organism: Alphaproteobacteria bacterium; assembly: GCA_006226465.1. Lineage (GTDB taxonomy): Bacteria > Pseudomonadota > Alphaproteobacteria > Sphingomonadales > Sphingomonadaceae > Erythrobacter. The sequence continues at coordinate 5,782 of SBHJ01000051.1, forward strand.
TTGACCTGATATGGCGCCATGGCGGCAATCTTGTTGTGGGTGTGATCCTGCCCCATCGAAACCCAGGTGTCTGTAACAATCACATCTGCGCCAGCCGCGGCAGCTGCCGCATCCTGCGTAAGGTTGACAGTCGCCCCTCCTGCACGAGCCAGTTCGATGAACTCGGCATCAGGTTCATAACCTACCGGAACTGCCGCGCGAACGTTGAACTTCATCAATCCCGCTGCCTCGAGGATTGAATGCAGCACATTGTTGCCATCCCCGAACCAGGCCACTTCCAATCCCGGCAAGGGCTTGCCATGTTCGATGACCGTCAGGAGATCGGCAACGATCTGGCATGGATGCGAACGATCGGTAAGTCCGTTGATCACTGGGACATCGGCGTAATGCGCCAGCTCTTCCGCCTTGGCATGGTCATCGGTGCGGATCATGATCGCATCGACCATCCTGCTGAGCACGCGCGCCGTATCGGCAATGCTCTCACCCCGACCTAGCTGGCTCGACGAGGAATCGAGTATCAGCGAGGAGCCACCCAGTTGGCGCATGGCAACATCAAAGCTAACGCGCGTGCGGGTTGAGCTCTTCTCGAAGATCATCGCCAGGACACGCCCGTCGAGCGCGAAGTCAGCGTCAGGCCGACCCTTGGGCCATCCCTTCCGCGCCCCTTTTCGATCGATTGCATCGCCGATCATCGCGGCAATCGCGTCTCCTCCGGCATCGGAGAGATCGAGAAAATGGCGATGGGCGCTCATGTCGCATCAGGCGGCGCATAGCTCGCCGCGCCTGCCGAGAGCTTTTCGAAGAACTCGTCGATCTCGGCATCGCCAACCACCAGCGGAGGCAACACCCGCAACGTATTGTCGCCCGCCGCCACCGTCAGCAGCTGATGGTTGTCCCGCAGATGCGCATAGAAAGGGCGGCTTTCTACCTTCATCTTGAGTCCCAGCATCAAGCCTCTCCCGCGCACCAATTCGAACAGCTCCGGATAATTGCCGATAAACTGTTCGAGCCGGCTACGCAGCCGCTCGCCCCTGTCGCGGACCGAGCTGAGAAATTCATCATTGGCTACAGTTTCCAGCACTGCGGTGCCTGCGGCCATAGCCAACGGATTGCCGCCATAGGTCGAACCATGAGTGCCGATAACCATCCCGCGCGCGGCCTTTTCGGTTGCGAGGCATGCGCCGAGCGGAAACCCGCCACCGATTCCCTTGGCAGTGGCGAGGATGTCGGGCTCGATCCCGTATTGCTCATAGGCATAGAGCGTGCCGGTCCGTGCGACGCCACATTGCACCTCGTCCAGCACCAGCATCAAATCGTTCTCGTCGGCCAGCTGGCGCAAGCCCTTCATGAATTCATCGGAAGCCGGGCGTATCCCGCCTTCGCCCTGGATCGGTTCGACCAGGAACCCCGCGGTGTGCGGCCCCATCAATTCCTTGGCAGATTCCAGATTGTCGAACTCGGCATATTTGAATCCAGCCAGCAACGGCGAGAAACCGTGATGCATCTTCTCCTGGTTCGACGCGCTGATCGTCGCCATTGTCCGGCCATGGAAGGCATTGGCGAACGTGATCAGCTCGAAGCGGGTCGTGTCGCCCTGGTGTTGGTGATAGGCCCGGGCGGTCTTGATCGCGCACTCGACCGCCTCTGCGCCGGAATTGGTGAAGAACACCGTATCGGCGAAGGTCTTGTCGACCAAGGTCTGCGCCAACTTCTCGCCCTGGGGGCTGCCGTAAAGATTCGACACATGCATCAGCGTTGCTGCCTGCTGCTGGATCGCCGAAATCAGTCCCTCGTGTGAATGGCCGAGCAGGTTCACCGCAATGCCGCTGGCGAAATCGAGGTATCGCGTGCCATCCTCATCAATAAGGTGACAATGTTCGCCACGAACTGGCCGCACGCCGCATCTGGGATAAACGGGCATGAGAGGGGTGATCGACATTTCTGGAACCTCTTGGATGGTAAATGTGGATTGCGCGACTTCGAAAAAACGAGAAATGGCGGCCCCGGAAGGACCGCCATTCTGCTCCGTTTAGGAGGTTGGAAAGTTCAGGTCAAACTCCCTGGCGCTTTCCGCGGATAAGTCAGCCTTGAACGGGCACAAGATTGACCGCCGAGTGCTTCCCTCGTCGGTCAACCTCAAGATCAAACTCGAAGCGTTCGCCTTCATTGAGAGTCGAGAGACCCGAACGTTCGACAGCGCTAATATGCACGAAAGCATCCGGCTGCCCATCGTCCCGTACCAGGAAACCGAAGCCCTTCATCGAGTTGAAGAACTTGACTGTCCCCGTTGCCTTCTCGCCGGTTAGCTCTCGCTGCGGAGCGGCAGGACGCTTCTCGACCGAGATGACATCGCCAACGACCTGCAGATCCTGAGCCGAAACCTTACCGCCGCGATCGACGAGGTTGAATTCGAGTTCTTGGCCTTCGGCAAGACCTTCCAGCCCCGCACGTTCCACCGCGCTGATATGCACGAAGACGTCTTCGCCGCCGCCTTCTTGCTGGATGAAGCCGAAGCCCTTTTGGCCATTGAAGAACTTCACCACGCCCTTGCCGGTGCCCACGACCTGGGCAGGCATGCGGTTGCCGCCTCCACCGCCAGGCCCGCGACCGCCGCCGCCGCCGCCGAAGCCGCGATCACCGCCGCCCCGGCCCCTGTCGCCGCCAAAGCGGTCATCGCCAAACCGGTTGGTGCCAAAATCGCTTGGCGGGGAGTAACCCTCAGACCCGCTCGCGAAAGGATCGAAACTGTCTTCACCGAAACCGTCGCGTTTGTCCCGCCCCCGACGGCGTCCTCTGTCGTAACCCATATCCTGCGTAATACCTTGTTCGACGCCCA
>SBHJ01000052.1 GCA_006226465.1 Alphaproteobacteria bacterium
TCGGGCGAGAGTGTGATCTGCGAGGGGGCGGGGCGTTCAGCCACCTCCTCCCATTCGGGCAAGCGCGAAAACAGCCACTTTTCTGCTCGTTCCGGCTTGGCGACGATGGGGCTGAGAACATTGGCCCAGGGCCAGCGCAGCCGGACCAGCGATTGCAGCGCGCTCCACGCACCTTCGCGCTCAAGCCAGTGCTCGCCCACGCATGTCGCGATCAGCGCACCGGCTGCCCGCTGCAGGAATTCGGGAACATGCTCGTCTCCCCCCGGCTCTTCCAGCTCGAGAGCCTGAGCCAGGCCTCGCGGGGTTGGCACGCAAAACTGCGCCGGATGCACGAAAGCGAACAGTTCGAGCAGGTCGAGCCCAGACAGATCAGGGTATCCCAAACGCGAAGCGACCAGCGGTGCGTTGAGCAGGAGCACCGGCGTGTCCGCTGCCGCCATGATTGCATCGCCCTTTGATACCGCGCCGGTCTGGCCATTGGCGGGGCAATGCCAGGTCCCACTATGGCTGGCATGGAGCGCGGGGAGGGGGAGAGGCTGGCTCACCTCACGACGTTAGAACACATATGGAACACAGAGCAAGCGGTTGACCGCCGCGCCTGTGCAGTCCAACGCGGATTCTTTCCTATTCCTACGCGCGGGACTCACCATGATCGAAAAGACCTATCTCACCGCTGATCGCCTTCTGGAAGACAGTTGGCGGCTGGCTAACCAGATCGTCGAATCCGGTTTCAGGCCCACCCATATCGTCGGCATTTGGCGCGGCGGTGCGCCGGTGGGGATCGCGGTGCAGGAATTGCTTGCCTATCACGGGATCGAGAGCGATCACATCGCCATCCGCACCTCCAGCTACACCGGGATCGACGAGCAGCGTGAAGTGCGCGTCTATGCACTTGGGTATCTGATCGATACGCTCAATCCGCAGGACCACTTGCTGGTGATCGATGATGTGTTCGATTCGGGCCGTTCGATCGAGGCATTCCTGCGAGAGCTGGGGCATAGGTGCCGCCACAATATGCCGCGCACGGTCAAGATCGCTACGGTCTATTACAAGCCCAGCCGCAACTGCACCGATCTATCGCCCGATTTCTATGTCCACGAGACCGAGGATTGGCTGGTCTTCCCGCACGAGATTTGCGGCCTCACGCGCGAGGAAATTCGCGATCACAAACCTTGTGCAGATTTGATCCTGGGAGACTAATGGACGCGCCTCAGAAGCGCATCGCCACGGTTACCCCGCCACCCTTGCTCTCGGCCCAGGGCCAGACCTGGACATTTTCGTTTTGTTTCTTGGTAAGGAGCAGTCCCGAAATCTCGCCGAGCGCCGCCCCGGCAACCACATCGTACCAGTGATGTTTGTCAGCCTCGACACGCGCCAGGCCGACAAAAGCAGCCGCCGCATGGGCGGGCAAGCCGATCTTCCAGCCATAACGATTCTGGAGTGTCGCGGCAGCGGCAAAACTGGTCGCGGTATGGCCGGAAGGAAAGCTCTTGTTGTCCGAGCCATCGGGGCGGGTTTCGGGAAAAGCCTCTTTGAGCAGGTAGGAAGTTCCACCGGCGGCCACCAAGGATAACCCCGCCTGGATCGCGCCGTCTCCGTCCTTCTTGATCAGAGGGACGCCGAAGGCCGCGACGATCAGCGCATCACGCGTGACATCGCTGGCTGTTGCCCAGTCTCCTTCATCGGCCCATGCGGGCGTTGACAAGTAAAGGCATGGTGCTGCGAGCATGATTGCAGCGGTTCTGGCGAGATATGGGTTCATTAGGGGATCCTCTTGGTCGAGGCGGCTATTCTCGCCCCTCGCCATAATGATACCAGAGCATCAGATCCGATAGAAGCGCAGGAACGAGGGTTTGTTCTTTAAAACGGGAGCAGGTCCGGGAGGTGGTCAAGGTTGACTCATCCACGAAAAACATCGTTAACTGCATCGTCGCCAAAAGAATGGATCAATCGGCTCGCGTTTCGCGATCTGCCATGAAGATCATGCGCAGGTCAATGTAATCGCGCGTGCATAAATCTGTGCCGCGCAGAGGGGAAAGGACCTGAAAATGACACGCAAATTGATCGCAATTGCAGCTGCAACCTGCCTGCTGGCACCCACTGCCGCATTGGCAGGCACAGCGACCTACACAACCAAGGGCGGCCCGGCAAAGACCGTTGGCACGGCTGAATACCAAGGCAGCTACCAGGAAGGCACTTCTGTAGTCACCTTCTCGGACGGCAGCACTTCAAAGGAAAGCTGGACCTGCATCGGTACGTCTCAACCGCCAAATGGCAAGATCTTCGACTTTCATTTCGCTTGCGATGCCACAGGGGACGCGGGAAGCTACTCGATGATCTTCGGCTGCAACAATGGCGAGGCTGAAGGAGCACAAGGGTGTGTCGGCGGCCTCAACGGCAAGACCGGCAAGTATGAAGGCAAGAATGGTGCGACAACATGGGCCGGTGTCAACGGCAATGGCATGGGCACCATGCAATGGAATGATTAACGTCGCGAATTGAGGGTGGCGGGGCCGCTTTGCGGCGGCTCCGCTCTCTTCGCGCTTGCAACATGGCGCGCCTTGGGCAAGAGGCATGGCCCATGAGCATACAAGAATTGATGTCCGCCGCGCGCGTCAACAAGGCCTGGCCGTTCCAGGAGGCGCAACGGCTGCTCAAACGCTATCCCGATGGCAAGCCCGATGGCGGCCCCGTGCTGTTCGAAACCGGCTATGGCCCCAGCGGCCTGCCGCATATCGGCACCTTCCAGGAAGTACTGCGCACCACGCTGGTGCGCCGCGCCTATGAAGCGATCATCGGGGCCAAGCCCGAAGACGGCAAGACGCGCCTTGTTGCCTTCAGCGACGACATGGACGGGTTGCGCAAGGTGCCCGACAATATCCCCAATGCGCATATTCTCAAGGCCAACCTAAACAAGCCATTGAGCCGTATTCCCGATCCGTTCGAAATGGGGCACGAGAGCTTTGCCGCGCACAACAACGCGATGTTGCGCGCATTCCTTGACCGGTTCGGCTTCGATTACGAATTCATCGCTTCAAACGACATGTACAATTCGGGACGGTTCGATGCCGCCCTCAAGCAGGTGATGCGCAAGAACCAGGATATCCTCGACATCATGCTGCCGACCCTGCGCGAGGAACGCCAGCAGACCTATTCGCCGGTCCTTCCGATCAGCCCCTCAACCGGCCATGTGCTGCAGGTCCCGGTCGAGATTCTCGACCCTGAAACCGGCATGATCCGCTTTGCAGACGAAGATGGAAGTGTCGTCGAACAAAGCGCCCTGGGCGGAACCGCCAAGCTGCAGTGGAAGGTCGATTGGGCGATGCGCTGGTATGCGCTGGGCGTCGATTACGAGATGAGCGGCAAGGATCTGACCGATAGCGTCACGCAATCGAGCAAGATCGTCCGTGCGCTCGGCAGCCCGCCGCCGGTGACCTTCATTTACGAGCTGTTCCTCGACGCCAATGGCGAGAAGATATCGAAGTCCAAGGGCAACGGATTCACCATCGACGAATGGCTGACCTACGGCAGCGAAGAGAGCATGGGGTTCTATATCTTCCGCGAGCCCAAGAGCGCCAAGCAACTTCACGCAGGGATCGTTCCGCGCGCGGTCGATGAATACTGGCAATTCCGCGAGCGGCTGGCCGAACAGGATCTCGAAAAGCAGCTCGGCAATCCGGTGTGGCACCTGCTGCGCGCCAATGGGGGGTTCGAGGGATCAGAAGCTCCGGGCGCGGGCGACAAGCTGCCGGTCAGCTATGGCCTGTTGCTGAACCTGGTGGGCGTGCTGGGTGCAGAGGCGGATCGCGAATCTGTATGGTCTTATCTTGGAAACTACATCGACGATCCCGATCCGGCGAAGCATCCGGAACTGGACGTGCTGGTCGGCACGGCGCTTGCCTATAACCGCGATTTCGTCGCGCCAACGCTCAACAAGCGCGCGCCCGCAGAGAATGAGCGCGAAGCGCTCAAGGCGCTCGACTGCGCATTGCAGGTCATTTCTCCCGATATGCCTGCCGAAGATATCCAGACGATCGTCTATGAGATCGGCAAGCGCGAGGAGTTCGGCTTCGAAAACCTGCGCGATTGGTTCAAGTGCCTCTATGAAACGCTGTTGGGCAGCGAGCAGGGGCCGCGCATGGGTAGTTTCATTGCGCTCTACGGGATCGAAAACAGCCGCAAATTGATCGCAGAGGCGCTTGAGAGATGAACCAGCCGGCCGATCCTCACCGCCTGGCGCGCGAACTACTCGGGCGTGAGCTTGAGGATCTCGATGCGGACGAACAGAAGGTCATCGAGCGCGTTGCCGCAGGTACGCTCATCGGGATGGACGCGGCCGAAACGGCCGAATTGCATGCCAGCTTTGGCGATCGTCTGGCTGACCGGGTGGCGGCGGTGGGCGGTAGCTGGGGTTTCATCATGGCGTTTGGCCTCGTGCTGGTCACCTGGGTGCTGATCAACAGCCGCGTGCTGGAACAGTTCGGGTTCCATCCGTTCGATCAATATCCCTTCATCTTTCTCAACCTGATACTTTCGATGCTGGCCGCGCTCCAAGCCCCGATCATCATGATGAGCCAGAACCGCCAGGCCAAGAAAGACCGGATCGCCGCGCGCCACGACTACGAAGTGAATCTGCGCACCCAGCTCGAAATCATCCGCCTGTCGCGCAAGCTGGACCGGCTCGCGCGGGAAATTGGCCATGTCGAGGGACAGGCGCGCGAAGGAAGCGAGCGGAGCTAGCCGATCAGCGCCACTGGCGCGTGCGATACCATTTGGTGATGACGTATTTTGCACCCCGGATCACGGGCGTGCCGGCATGTAGCGTGCCTTCATTGGGGGTCCCGTCGGGCAGGGCATTGTTCCACACCAGCAGCACTCCGGGCTTGGGCTCGATCTTGATCCCGACCTCGGTGAAGTGGGTTTCGCCGCCCTCCTCGACCTGGTTGAGAAAAGCCATAGCGGTCCAGCTGCGCTGGCCGCCGCGCTTGCGCTCCAACTCCCAGTAATTCTCGGTGGTGTAGAACCAGTCATTGTGCGGCTTGAATTGCTGGCCGGGTAGGTAGCGCTGGCCCTGGATAGCTTCGCCACAGATCGGGTTGATCCCCAGAAGATCGTCGATCCGCCGCGAAATGCCCATCACGAAGCTGTCGCGCGGGTCGAGATTGCCCGAATAGGATGTGCGAAATCCGCTCGAATAATCCTGCTCGTGCAGCGTGCTCGGCTGTGCCACCAGATCAATCATCGTGCAGAGGCGTTCACACTCAGCCTGGCTGAGAAAATCACCGATAGCGAATATTTCGGCCACATCGGTATCTATCCGGTAGGCCAGCGGGTCCGCGGCCAGCCGCTGCCGAACGCTTTCACCCATGCGCTTTAGCCCGTCCTGATCGGGTATGATCTCGGCTTTTGCCATAAGGCATTCCCTATCAACTGCGCCCAGCACTTCAAGAGTTTGGCTTGCCGAGACCTTGGGCAATGCTAAGACCGGTGTCACAATTCACACGGAGAGGACAATGAGCGAAAACGCACAGGCCCGATATTCAACCGGGGCAATCATCTTTCACTGGTTGATCGCGATCCTGGTGATCGTGAATTGGCGCATCGCCGAAGGGGCCGAACATCTGGAAGGCGCCGCCAAATCTGCGGCGATCGCTCCGCACAAGGCAATCGGGATCACGATCCTGGTGCTGTCCGTCCTGCGGCTGCTGTGGCGCATGTCGCACAAGCCACCCGCGCTTCCCGATGCGCTGGCAGGCTGGGAGAAGCTGCTTGCTCGCACCATGCACGGCATTTTCTATGTCCTGCTAATCGGGCTCCCGATTGGTGGCTGGCTCGCTAGCTCCTACGCCGGGCGACCAGTCGACTTCTTCGGCCTTTTTACGATTCCCATGCTGCCGGTGGCGGAGAACATGGACCAAGCCAAATCGGTGATAGGCGCACATAAGAATGGCGGTGGCTTGTTGCTGATCTTGATTGCGCTCCATATCCTGGGTGCCGCCAAGCACCAATTCATCGACAAGCTGCCCAGTTTCTCACGGATGTGGCCGGGCAAGAGCTGACAAGCACACCTGCAATTTGAAAACCCCGCCGGCGCAGGCCGGCGGGGTTTTGCTTTACGGCGGCGGGTCGTGCCGCCGTTCGGGGGTCACCAGAAGAAATCGTAGATCACATCTACCACTTCGCCTGTGTAAATATTCACAAGCAGCACATCGTCGTAGTACCTAACCCAGCGATAGGGTCCGTAAACTTCCGGCAAACGATAATCCCACGGATCGTTGATCCAATACCGGTTGCCGAAGAAAAGATTGTCGAGATAGAACCCGATGCTGATCCGGCTGTAACGGTGATAGCGATAGGGCGAATAATAGGCGCCCAGATGAAAGATGCTGCGGTGTGAGCGGCGATAATCGTGCCAGTTGTAGCGGTGGTGCTTGCGCCATTTGTGGCGATCCCAGCGATTGTAATGACCTCGGTAATCCCCGCGATCGTAATAACGCCGGTCGCGATAAAAGTGCTGTCCATCGCGATAGCCATCACGGCGTCCATCGCGATAGGCGTGGCGCGTCTCTCGACGGTCATCGCGCCGATCGGCTTGCCGTCCATCGCGATAGCCATCACGCTGCCCGTCACGATATGCTTCGCGGCGAATCTCCCGGTTCTCCACTCGGTCGCCTCGGCGCTCGTCCCGGCGGCCGTCGCGATAGCTGCGGTTGCGTTCATTGTCGGCATAGGACCGGTTACGGCCTTCATCTGAGGCTGCGCTGGCGGGAACGCGAACGCTCTCGACGGCCTGAGGTGCACGTCGATCACTGCGGTTCCAGTCACGCGAGCCACGTTCGTTGGCTACTTCTGCGCGGCGTTCGCTGCGGTTCCAGTCACGCGATCCACGTTCGTTGGCTACTTCTGCGCGGCGTTCGCTGCGGTTCCATTCCTGGCCGCGCCTTTGCTGATCGTTGTCGCTACGCTGGGCTGAGCGCTGTTGATAGTTTTGCCGGCTACGCTGGCGATCGCCACCCGAGCGCGCCTGCTGGGGACGCTCGCTTCGTTGTTGTGCCTGGCCGGAACGCTCATCGCGCGGCTTGGCTTCTGCAGGCATTGCGGTCAGCGCCATGGTGGCGGCAAGGGCGCTCAATGCGCTGCCTCTCAGGAACTGGGTGATCGACATTTCTTGCTCCTCATCGGGGCCGCTCCACCATGCGCGGCTCTTGTTGATGGAGCGAGTCGTAGGCTTTGGGGCCTGACTTCAAACTGAACCGCTCGAGTCGCCTCCCGTTCAGGTTTTCTCTCCTCATCATGAACCATTGAAGCACATAGGGCAGGGTCGAAAGGGTGAATTGTGATTGATGCGTGCTGGGGTGAGATCGAATATTCGCAAGACGAACCCTTTTCCCTCCAGTCCAGCTACAGAAGTTTGACTTGGGTTGGGACCGGTGCCTTCGGACGAGGCGTCTGGTTTGCCTCGCTTGGAAATCAAGCCTAGGGACTGGGTGCTACCAGTCGCAATCGACGGTCCTTGGTGTTTTTGGAAAACACTGCTTCCATCTTTTCCGCCTCATAGCTGTTCCAGAATGGCCATTCTTGGCCGACCGCTGAGAGGACGAGATGCGATGAGAAAGATTGGCACAGTTGCAACTTTCAACCACCTGACCGGCACAGGGTTCTTGAAGCCTGAAGGGGGTGGGGAGACGATTCCGTTTCGGCAGGTCGACGTCGAACGCGAAGGTGACGACGAGCTAGCTGAGCTGACGCGCCTTAGTTTTGAGATCGAGTTGGACGATCAGGGAGAGATGCAGGCCATCCATCTCAGGTTCGCTTGAAGCGGTATTTGCGGTCGCAACCTAAAGTCTATTGAGCCCAAGGATTGACAGTCGAAAATTCTCCCAATTTCGGGGCGGTCGGATCGGATATCGATCAAACGCTGGCAGACTGAATAGAATTCTGCTATCTGCGCAATGCTGACGTCGAAATTTGCGACGGACTTCGAGATTTGCCTTTAGCCAATGTGGCGCAGTAAGCCCGGCTTAAACCAAACGACGACTTCCTTTCATCGGACGATAAGACGCACGACCCCAGGGCAAATCCGCGCCTGGGCGCACACTCTATGTTCTCGAAAGGAACACAAATGTCAAAAGTAGGCACTGTCAAATTCTTCAACCAAGACAAAGGCTATGGGTTCATCCAGCCTGACGATGGTTCTTCGGATAGCTTTGTGCACATCTCGGCCGTTCAGGCGGCTGGCATGCAGACACTCGATAAGGACCAGCGGCTTAACTACGAAGTCGAAACCGGCCGCAATGGCAAGGAAAGCGCGATAAATCTTTCCGCAGCTGACTAATTGAATTGGGTGCGGCGGCGGATCGTCGTCGCACGCCTTTCCCAGCACCTCTGAATGAGGACAGCCAAATGGCCGATACCTACAAGTTCTATTGCGAGCGGGCGGATGCCGCAGCCGTAGCGGCGGCTGAGGCGAAGCTCGATAATGTCCGCCAACGCGAGCTCCGCGCTGAGAAGACGTGGAGGGGCCTGGCAGAAAAGGCGCAAGCGGCTGCGAAGCAGCGAGAAAAGGATGCGCTTGAGAAAGCAGGACGGCTGACAGACAGGATCTCGGTAGGAAA
>SBHJ01000187.1 GCA_006226465.1 Alphaproteobacteria bacterium
TGTTCGAGCAACCAGCCGCCACCAAGCGGCGCATCGAGCACGGGTGATCCCGGGGCAATGCCGGCGACCCACGCCTCTTCGTCAGGTGTGTTGAGTGGCGATTGCGGGAAACTGACCGCAGTGGAAAGCCTGCCACTGTTGACGAAGGGCCTCGCAAAGGCGTGGTCAGCCGCCAGTTCCAGCACCGCATCTCGAAAGGCCCGGCTAACCGCGCTCTTGGGCGTGATGAAATCGGTCGAACGGGTCGAATTGAGGATGTTCTCGTCTGCTGTCACGATCGCTTCGTAGTTGTAGCTGTCGATCAGCTCCGCACCCGCTTTGCCGCGCAGAACGAAGTCGAGCTTCCAGCCGAGATTGTCCACGTCCTGCAACCCGCCATTGCAGCCGCGCGCGCCGAAGGGTGAAACGAGATGCGCGCTGTCGCCAGCAAACACCACGCGATCGTGCACGAACTGCTTCATCCGGCGACACTGGAATGTGTAGACGCTGTACCACTCCTTGGCGAATTCGACGTCTTCGCCGATCATCCCGCGCACATAGGGTTCGACATTTTCGGGCTTCATCGCTGCTTCCCGATCGACATCCCAGCCAAGCTGGAAATCGAGCCGCCAGACGTCGTCGGGCTGCTTGTGGAGCAGGGCCGATCCCCCCTTGTTGAATGGCGGATCGAACCAGAACCAGCGCTCGGACGGCCGCTCTTCCTTGAATTTTACGTCGGCGATGAGGAAATTGTCTTCGAACACGCGCCCTTCGAAATCGAGCCCCAACATCTGGCGGATCGGCGAACGGTTGCCATCGCAGGCGATGACCCATTCGGCGTCGATCCTGTAGTCGCCAGTCTCAGTCGAAACGGCGACTTCAACATGTCCATCGCGCTGATTCACTGCGGTGACTTCATGGCCCCAGCGCAGTTCGACATTGCGCTCATCGGCGAGCGCCTCGATCAGGAATTCCTCAGCGTAATATTGCTGCAGATTGATGAAGCCGGGCATCTTCTGGCCTTTCACCGGCAGCATGTCGAAATGGTAGAGCGGGTCTTCCGCGTCGCCGGCGAAGACCTTGCCGACATTCCACACCACGCCCTTTGCGACCATGCGTTCGCCCACGCCGAGCCGGTGCCAGATGTCGAGCGAGCGCTTCGAAAAGCAGATCGCCTTCGAACCATCGGGGATGAAATCGAGCTTCGAAACGACCAGAACCTTGTGCCCCTTTTGCGCAAGGTCGAGCGCCATCGAGAGACCGACCAATCCGCCGCCCACCACCAGCACCCTCACTTGTTCAATGCCTTGCGGTGGCAACGGGGATGGCTCGAGCTGCTTGTAAACGCGGATTGTCTTGTGCCATTCGGATGTCGAATCTCTGCCTGTCATCGCTCGCCTCTAGCTTTCAACGTGCTTGCCCGGCGTCCACTCTTGCGCGGCCAAAATTTTTTGGGTTCGCTCGAGCGGCAACATCTCCAGGCTGGTTGCCATTGTGTCGTTCCAGCGGTTCAGGAATCCGAAGAGCGATACCGACGCTACAATTTCGACGATCTCGCCTTCTTCGAAGAACTCGGACAGCCGATCGAAATCCTCCTGGGTTGCCAGATTGGGGATCTGACCTGCCTTGAATGCCAGATTGAGCGCCGCCTTCTCTGCATCCGAAAAAGCATCAGAGGCCTCAAAGTCCAGGATTTCGGCAATCTTCTCGTCCGGCGCATCATAGATGTGCGACAGATTGGTCATATGCGACTGGCAATAGCGGCATCCGGAGGCAAAAGAGCAGGCGAGGCTGACAAGCATCTTCAGCTGGCTGGGCACGCTGCCTTCGTAAAGCACGGCCTGGTTGAGCGCCATGAACGCCTTCACGACACCGGGACGACGAGCCATCGTGCGAATGCTGTTGGGTGTGAAGCCGCGCGTTGCGGCATAATGCGCGAAGCGTTCAACGATGAACTCGTCATCGATTTCGCTGTCCTCTAGCGGCCTCAAATGTGGCATCCACGCCTCCCCCAGTTTTGGTGCCTAGCCCTGAAGCTGCGCCCACACCTCGCGGTCGCGCTCCATCGTCCAGATGCGTGGCCAGTCGATCCCTTCGAATTCGTCCCACAACCGCTGGACGTTGAACGGCAGGCAATGTTCGAAGATCGGCCAGCGTCCGAACTTGGGCTCGAGTGCTTCATGGGTCGCTTCGAACGCATCCTTCAGCGTGCCGCCGCGCCGGTGCGCTGCACCGACATGTTCGATCATTCCGGTAAGGAAAGAGCGCGTCTGCTCGATCGCCGCTTCGCAATCGGCCCGCCCCAATGCCACTGCGCCGCGTCCGCCGATGAGCTTTTCGGCGCCAAATGCCTTGACCCGGTCGAGCGTACCGGCTGACCAATCCATATGGAAGGCATCGCCGGTGTAGAGCGCCGCTTGCGCCTCTACCAGATCGCCCGCGAACAGCGTCTTCGACTTGTCATGCCACACCGCGATATCGCCTGCCGTATGCCCGCGGCCGCAGAATTGCAGATCGAGCTGGCCACGATTCCCGCCCAGATCGATGCTCATGTGACTATCGAAAGTCTGGGTGGGCCAAGTGAGGCCGGGAATTTCCTCCGGCTGTTTGAACAGCCGCGGCATGCGGCCGAATTCGCTGTCCCAGTCTTGCTTGCCGCGTTCCTCGATCAACTTGCGAGTCGTCTCGCTGGCAATGATGTGCTCCGCCCCGAAGGCGCTGGCACCCAGCACGCGCACCGCGTGGTAGTGGGTCAGGACAAGGTACTTGATCGGCTTGTCGGTATGTTGGCGCAGCTTGGCGAGCCAGTCGCGCGCCGCCGCCGGGGTCGCGCGCGCTTCGATGCAGACAAGGAAATCCTCGCCTTCGACAGCACCAACATTGGGGTCACCTTCCGCCGTCAGCGCATAGACGCCATTGTCGAGCACCTCGAGCGTCTCTGTCTTTTCTTCCAGGTCCGCGGACGAGGCAAATGGCTTGGACATTTGGTGGTTCCTTCCCGTCGCGTAGCCACGCGACTCTTGTGACGATGGTGCAATTGTGGCGCGCAATTGGACAGCCGATGTCTATATCTCTATAGACAGGTCGAGAATCTGCCATGAGCGAACAATTCCTCTTACCTTTCAACGCCGAGGCGGGCGCCCGGCTGATCGAAGCCGTCGGCACACCCGAATTTGGAAGCGTTTTGCTGGAGATCGCGCAATCGATCAGCACGGTAGATGAATTGTTCGGCTATCAGGTCGAAGACGATGATGAGCCGCACGTGATCGTGTCGAGCGGAACGCTACCCGGGCTGGAGGCGCGCGTCGCCGAATATGTCCACCGCTTCTACCGCCACGATCCGGCGGTCCACGAAATCCGCCGCATTCCGGTGGGCGACAGCTTCGTCCAGCGCATCGGCCTCAGCTCGATCATGCAGCACGATTATCGCCGCCTGTGCTTTGACGGACCCGGCTTCGTCGAGAAACTGAGCTTTGGCTGGCGCGGCGAAGGTTACCTGCTGGTGCTGAGTTTCTATCGCCGCGAAACGAGCGACGAGGAAGTGGTCTATCGTCTGGCGAGTCTCGCTAATCTCACACTCGCGGTGATGGTGCGTCACCACGCACCGATCAAGCGCGAGAATGTGGTTGCGGTGTGTGAACGGCGGATTCGCCGCACCTTTCCCGAACTGAGCAAACGCGAAAGACAGGTCTGCGCCCGCACCATTGCAGGCCGCACCGCCAGCGTCATCGCCCAGGAATTCGGAACCACCGCCGGCACTGTGCTGACCTATCGCAGGCGCGCTTATCAGAAGCTCGGCTTTAACCAGGCGAGCGATTTCCTGCCCAAGCTGATCAACTAGTCGACCCTGCCCGTCACCAGACCGGGTCGCGCTTCTCCAGGAACGCGGCAATGCCTTCGTTCGCCTCGGGCGCGACGATATTCTCCATCGCTTCTTCGCGCACCACACGATAGGCGTCGGCGACCGACAACCCATTCTGGCGGTTGAATGATCGTTTTCCGCGGCGGATCACCGCCGCCGACTTTGACGCGATCACCGTCACCAGGTCCTCGACCGCCTGGTCGAGCTGGTCTGGCTCGTGCAGGCTGTTGACCAATCCGATCCTCAGTGCATGTTCGGCAGGGTACAGTTTCCCGGTCGCCAGCATCAGCATCGCCTCCTTGCGCCCGACCTGGCGCGAAAGCGGGACTTGCGGCGTATGACACCAGAAACCGATGTTGACCCCCGGCACGCCAAAGCGAGAGACGGTCGAGGCGAGCGCAATGTCGCATGCCGCAACCAGCTCGCATCCAGCCGCGGTTGCCACGCCTTCAACCTTGGCAATGACGATCTGCGGCTGCGCCATAACCTCCTGCATCAAAGCAGTAATTCCGGCGAAGTCCTGCTCGAGGAATTCGAGGTCTTCATTGCCATGGAATTCGTTGAGATCGTGACCCGCGCTGAAAATCCGCCCCCCAGCGCCCGAAATCACGATCACCTTCACGTCCTCGCGCGGGGCCAGGCCGGCGAACAGCTCGCGCAAGCATGCGACCAGATCCATCGACAGCGAATTGCCGGCGGAAGGCCGATTGAGCGTGATCCGCGCCACTGCGCCTTCTATGGTCAGGAGCGCAGGCAAGGCGGATAAATCGCTCACTTCAGGCTCGTCAGGTAATCGACGATTTCCTTGCGCTTGGCCGCATCGGCTACCCCGCCAAACGCCATCCGCGTACCGGGAACGACCTTTTGCGGCGCAGTGATGAATGCATCGAGATTGGAAGCTTCCCAGGTCAGCCCGGCATCCCTCATCCCGGGGGAATAGTTGAAACCTTCCACTGTTCCGGCCGTGCGGCCGACGATGCCGAACAGGTTCGGGCCGAGCGTCGATGCCTTGTCCGCCTCGGTAACATGGCAGACGGCGCATTGAGCAAAACTAGCTGGCTTTGCATCGACCGCGGCGGCCACCACTGTTGTTTCGGCAGGAGCAGGTTCAACAGCATCCCCTGCTTCCTGCGCTGGCTCACTGCCGCCGCAGGCTGCGGTGGCCAAAGCCAGACCCGACACAACAACAAACATCAGCTTGCTTCTCATTCCCTGCCCTTTCGCGATTGCCCCGGCTTTCAGCCGACGACCTGCTGATCCAATTCAGATTCCATCAACTTGCGCATTTCGAATTTCTGCGCCTTACCGGTCACGGTCATGACGAAGCTTTCGACCACGCGGACATAACGCGGAATCTTGTAGTGCGCGATCTGGCCTTTGCAGTAGGCTTTGATCTCTTCGTCAGTCAGCCCTTGCCCTTCCTTGGCGATAACCCAGGCACATACCTCTTCACCGTACTTCTCATCCGACACACCGAACACCTGGGCATCGGTTATGGCATGGTGCGATAACAGGAATTCCTCGATCTCGCGCGGATAGATATTCTCGCCGCCGCGGATGATCATGTCCTTGATCCGCCCGGTGATGCGGACGAAGCCCTCTTCGTCCATGGTCGCAAGGTCGCCCGAATGCATCCAGCCTTCGGCATCAATTGCTTCGTCGGTCTTTTCCTTGTCGTCCCAGTAGCCGAGCATCACAGCATAGCCGCGCGAGCAATATTCGCCTTGCTCGCCGCGCGGCAAGGTCGCGCCATCAGGACCAACGATCTTGGCTTCGGCATGCGGATGGACGCGGCCAACCGTGCCCACTCGCGCCTCCAACGGATCATCGGTCGCAGTTTGCGTGGTGAGCGGGCTGGTTTCGGTCATGCCGTAACCGATCGTGACCTCGCTCATATTGAGCTTGTCGATCACCGCGCGCATCGTAGCGACCGGGCAAGGCGATCCTGCCATGATGCCCGTACGCAGTGTCGAAACGTCGTAGTCCCCAAGGGTTGGAAGATTAAGGATGGCGATGAACATGGTCGGCACGCCATAAAGCGAAGTACAGCCTTCTGCCGCCACTGCCTCCAGCGCCAGCACGGGGTCGAAAGCCTCGCCCGGATAGACCATGGCCGCGCCGCTGGTGAGCGAGGCGAGATTGCCCAGCACCATTCCGAAGCAATGATAAAGCGGCACCGGGATGCAAATCCGGTCGCTGCTGGTCAGCTTGGTCGTTTGCGCGGTAAAATAGCCATTGTTGAGGATATTGCGATGCGTCAGCGTGGCGCCCTTGGGGAATCCGGTAGTGCCACTGGTGAACTGGATATTGATCGCATCGTCGGGATCGAGCCCTTCGGCTGCCTTTGCAAGCCGCGCTTGGTCGGCCTCGACGCGCAGGGACGCCCAAGTCAAGAAGCCATCATGCTCTTCTTCGCCCAGCGAAACCATAAGGCGCAGCTGGGGCAGCTTGGCCGGGCCAAGTTCGCGCAGCATGCCGATGTAATCGCTGGTCTTGAACGAGGGGGCAGTCACCAGCCCCACGCAGCCGACCTTGTTGAGCGCATATTCGACTTCGGACAGGCGATATGCCGGGTTGATCGTGACCAGTACTGCGCCAATCCGCGCGGTGGCGAACTGGGTCACTGTCCATTCGGCGCAATTGGGCGCCCAGATCCCGACCCGGTCCCCCTTGGCGATGCCCTGGTCAAGCAGGCCGGTCGCAATCCTGTCGACCTCTGCATCGAGCTCTTCCCAGCTCCAGCGAATATCCTGGTGCAGCGATGACAGCGCCAGCTCGTTGCCCCATTTGGCCGAGGCGTCTTTCAGCGCCTGGCCGATTGTGACATCGAGCAGCGGCGTATCGATCGGCCCCTTTGCGTAGCTAAGCTGGGTCATCGTGCTTCGTTAATCACCTGGATCTGGGTGAATTCAAACAGCCCTTCTTCCGCAAACTCGACGCCAATACCCGATTGTTTGGCACCTCCGAAGGGGATGTTGGGACCGAAGTCGAGGTGCTGGTTGATCCACACCGTGCCCGAATCGATCTCACAAGCGATGTCGTAAGCCTTATCCCTGTCGTTCGACCAGACCGAACCTCCCAGTCCCCACGGTGAGCCGTTGGCGCGCTCGATCGCGTTGTCGACATCGCTGAACTTGATCACCGGCAGGATCGGCCCGAACTGTTCCTCGTCGACGACCTTCGTGCCATCGCTCACGTCGCGCACAATGGTCGGTCGGATGAAGTAGCCAGGCCGGTCTTCGACCACGCCGCCAGCGATGATATTGCCGTTGGCGCGGGCATCCTCGAGGAAGCCTTTGACCTTCTCGTACTGCATCTTGTTTTGCAGCGGGCCAATCTGCGCGCCCTGTTTGAGACCATCGTCGACCACTGCAGCGTCGGCCAACTTGGCCAACTCTTCGCACAATTCGTCGTAGATCGATTCGTGGGCATAAACCCGCTTGATCGCAAGGCAGACCTGCCCGGCGTTCATCGTCGCTCCGCCGAAAATTCCCGGCGCGACCTTCTTGGGATCGACATCGGGCAAAACGATCGCCGCGTCATTGCCGCCCAGCTCCAGCGTGATCCGCTTGATCGAGCTCGCGGCGCTGGCCATTACCTTCTTGCCGGTCTCGGTCGAGCCAGTGAAGCTGATCTTTGCGACGTCGGGATGGGTGGTGAGCACTGCGCCCAGATCGTTCTGATCGGTCACAATATTGACCACGCCGGCCGGGAAGATCTCGGCGCACAGCTCGCCGATCTTCAGGGTGGTGAGCGGGGTCGTCGGCGAAGGCTTGATCACGATGGTGTTGCCTGCAAGCAGCGCCACCGGGGCCTTGAAAGCGACGATCAAGACCGGAAAGTTCCACGGGATAATGCAACCTACCACGCCGAGCGGCTTGCGCCGCATTTCGACCCTTCGGTTCTCGTTGTCCTCGATCAGCTTCGATTCGAGGTCGAGCGAGGCGAGATAGCGCAGAAACGCCGCAGTGTAAGCGATCTCGGCCGTGGATTCGGCAAGCGGCTTGCCCTGCTCCTGCGTAAGCAGCCGCCCGAACTCCTCCACTCGCGCCTCGACGGCATCAGCCAACTTCAGCACCATGGCCCGGCGATCAGCGATCGGTACCTTGCGCCAGGTCTTGAACGCTTCCTTCGCTGCAGCGACCGCCTCGTTCATCTGGCGCTCCGAGCCACGCGGACACGAGGCCAGTACCTCTTCGGTAGCCGGGTTGATGACATCCATTGTCATGTCGCCGCCGACCAGTTCACCGCCAATCAGCATCTTGTAATCGGACATAAAACCTCTCCCAACCGTTCAAATTCGTTCGGTATTCGCCTATGAAATATCAGGACACTAATCCGTCAGCGAGTCCGTAGATTATTGCAGTCGACTCGGAACAAATGCTTGTCATTTGTCCTAATTGTTTGCAGGATAGAATTCAAGCGAGGTTATGGGAATTGCCGCACACCAAGGCCGATACTCTGCGATTCAAATCGATCACCGTTGCGGATCTGGCCTTTCCGCCGCGCGAAGGCGGCTATTCCAAAGGTCATCAAACTCGCGAGCTCATCCTGCACGCCGCCCTGGGGATCATGGTCGAAGAAGGCTATCTGGCCATGACCATGCGCCGCGTTGCCGATGCCAGCGGCATGAAACTGGGCAACCTCACTTACCACTTCCCGACGCGCGAGGACCTGGTGCGCGAGATGCTCGAAGCGGTCATCTCTGCCTACGAGATCGAGTGGGAGAGATTGTTCAATGATC
>SBHJ01000058.1 GCA_006226465.1 Alphaproteobacteria bacterium
GGATCGACCAGCAGGGCAATACGTCGCTGGGCGATACTGCCAATTTCGGCAATACAGATCGCGATCATATCGGCGGCAAGACCGACCGGCTCGGCATGGAAATTTCCACCCGAGGCCACCTCGCCGTCCGACAGAACCAGCGGATTATCAGTTACCGCATTGGCTTCCGCCTCCAACACTTTGCCCGCGTGGTGCATCTGGTCGAGACACGCGCCGATCACCTGCGGGGCGCAGCGCAGGCAATAGGGATCCTGAACCCGCAGATCGTCTTCGCGATGGCTTTCGCGGATCACCGAACCTTCAAGCAGGGCACGAATTGCCCGCGCCGCTTCGATCTGCCCCCGATGCCCGCGCAACGTATGGATTTCGTCACGGAATGGCGCGGTCGAACCCATGGCGGCGTCGATCGAAAGTGCGGCCGTGACCAGAGAGTTCATCGCCAACCGCCAGCTGTCGAACAGACCCGCCAAAGCCAGGGCGGTTGAAACCTGCGTACCGTTGAGCAGCGCCAAGCCCTCTTTGGCCTGCAGTTCGAGTGGTTCGAGCCCGGCGCGCTGCAAGGCCTGTGCCGCGGGCAAGCGCTCTCCCTTGTGGAACGCCTCACCCTCGCCGATCAATACGGCAGCCATATGTGCCAATGGAGCAAGGTCGCCCGATGCTCCGACCGATCCTTTCGCTGGGATTACAGGCAGAACATCGTTGGCAACAAGTTGCTGAAGCCGTTCGATAACCACGGGCCTGACACCCGATGCACCGCGTCCCAATGAAATGCATTTGAGCGCGATGATCAATCGCACCACTTCGGCGGCGAGTGGATTGCCGAACCCTGCACTGTGGCTGAGCACGATGTTGCGCTGGAGTGTCGCCAAATCGCTATCCGCTATGCGTACGCTGGCAAGTTTTCCAAAGCCGGTGTTGACCCCATAGATCGCGTCGCCGCCCGAGACAGCTTGAGCAAGTCGCACCGCACCTGCCGCAACGTCGCGCATCGCGGTATCGGTCACTTGAAATGCACTTCCCGAACGATACAGCTGCTCTAGCTGCATCATTCCAACCTTGCCGGGGATAAGTTCAACGCTCACTGAATTCCCCTGCGATGATGCGTCCGTGCAGCAAATTCCCGCCAATCCAATAGGCGAGCATGCTGGGATGGGCCGTGTGCCAGACCGCCAGATCGGCCCGCATGCCGTCTGCGATAGTGCCGTACTCGCCTTGCAGTCCCAGCGCCGCGGCAGCATTGCTGGTAACGCCAGCCAGCGCCTCTTCCGGCGTAAGTTGGAACAGGGTGCAAGCCATGTTCATGGAGAGCCGCAAGGAAGAAATCGGCGAGCTGCCGGGGTTGCAGTCGGTGGCTAAGGCGATTGGCACACCATGTTCGCGCAAGGCCGCGATGGGCGGCAGCTTTGTCTCTCGCAAGGCATAGAATGCTCCAGGCAGCAATACCGCTACCGTTCCCGCATCGGCGAGGCGGGGAACGTCTGGTGGATCGAGATATTCCAGATGGTCCGCCGAAAGCGCACCGAATTCAGCTGCGAGTACCGCGCCCTTGAGATCGCTCAACTGTTCGGCGTGGAGCTTGGCCGGCAGGCCCAACGAGCGCGCATGTTCGAACAAGCGGCGGATTTGTGTTGGAGTAAACCCGATCCCTTCGCAGAAGCCATCCACCGCATCGACCAGACCTTCGCTATGGGCCGCGGTAAGGCCCGTTATTGCGACCTCGTCGATATAGGCGTCGGGCCGATCGGCAAATTCGGGCGGCAGCGCATGGGCCGCAAGCCAAGTCGTCCGAATTCGAACCGGGCGATGGCGCTCGATCGTGCGTGCGACCCGCAGCATCCGCATCTCGTCCGCGATGGTGAGGCCATAGCCAGACTTCACCTCGATCACTGCGACGCCATCTTCCAGCAGATCATCGACCCGGCGCAAGGCGGATTGCAGCAACTCTTCATCGCTTGCCGAACGCGTCGCCCTGACGGTCGAGACAATTCCACCACCAGCGCGAGCAATCTCCTCGTAGCTCGCTCCGCCCAGCCGCATTTCGAATTCGCGTGCTCGATCTCCGCCGAAGACGATATGAGTGTGGCAATCGATCAGGGCTGGTGTGACTAATGCGCCATCAAGGTCGTGTGTGGGCCATGCGGCGAAATCTTGCGGTAGATCGCGAGCAGGTCCGACCCATGCAACTTGGCTATCGGCAACAGCAATCGCAGCCCCTTCGATCAGGCCATAGGGATCGCCGCCCTCCACCATCGTGGCCGCAGTGCAGTTCGTAAAAACCCGTTCACCCATCGCCTTGCCTTGCTGTCGATTCTGTGATTATGTATGCACATATTCTGCTAGAAGGGCAATATATGGGCGTGAAAATTTCGGCGCGGCGTGTGCTTACCCCTTCGGGCTGGCTGGCCAATGTTGCAGTACAAATCGACATCAACGGTCGGATTGCTGTAATCGGGCCCGAGGGATTTGACGCTGCGGTTGCCGTCGGCACGCTCCTGCCCGGCATGGCCAATCTCCACACGCACAGTTTCCAGCGTGCTATGGCGGGCCTGGCCGAAGGACGCGGCCCAACGGGTTCGGACGATTTCTGGAGCTGGCGGCAGGTTATGTACCGCTTCCTCGAAATACTGACGCCCGAAGATATCGAAGCAATCGCTGCCCAGGTCCAGATGGATATGACGCTGGCAGGCTATGCTGCCTCCGCCGAGTTCCACTACCTGCACCATCAGCCGGGCGGACAGCCCTATGCGGACATTGCTGAGACCAGCGCGCGCATTATGGCGGCGAGCACAACGACCGGCATAGGCCTGACCATGCTTCCGGTGCTGTATCAACAAGGCGGGCTCGACGGCAGGCAGCTTGCTGGTGGGCAGAAGCGCTTTGGAAACGATATTGGTCAATTTCAGAGGCTGTACTCGGCAGTCGCAAATGCCGCTTCGCAAATGCCTGACGACTTACGCTTGGGAGTAGCGCCGCACTCGCTTCGCGCGGTCAATGCAACTGGGCTGGAGGCTTGCATGGCACTGTGCCCGGGAGGCCCGATTCACATACATGCTGCTGAACAGGTGAAAGAGGTCGAAGAGGTTGAGGCCCATCTCAAGGCGAGGCCCGTGCGCTGGCTGCTCGAAAATTTGCCGGTCGATGCTCGCTGGTGCCTGATCCATGCGACCCATCTCAACCACGGCGAAGTTGCCGATCTTGCCATCTCCCAAGCCGTAGCAGGACTTTGCCCCACAACCGAAGCAAACCTTGGTGACGGTATATTCCCGGTGGTTGACTATTTGGCCGCAGAGGGGTGCTTCGGCATCGGATCGGACTCCAACATCCGCCTCTCGGTGGCAGAGGAATTGCGCCAGTTGGAGACTTCGCAGCGGCTCAAGCACCTCCAACGCGCCATCCTCACCAGCGACACTCAGCGCTCGACCGGGCGGTATCTTTACGAACGAGCCGCCAGCGGCGGGGCCCAGGCGATCGGACGACCCGCGGGTACCATCGAAGTAGGGAAGCTGGCCGATCTCGTTGCCCTGCGCGACGATGTACCCCTGCTCGACTGGCCCGAACCCGACCAGTGCCTTGATTCGTGGATATTCGGATTTGAAGGCCGTGCCGTCAGCGAAGTCTGGTCCGCTGGGCGCCATATCGTGCAATCCGGGCAGCATGTTCGTGGCGAGGCGATCCGCAGCGCCTTCGCCAAGACCATGCAGCGGCTGAGGCAAGCGTTGTGAAGCAGGTCACCCATTCCGGCATTCGCGAAGCGATCCGCAAACGCATTATCGCCGGCGAATGGGCGCTCGGCGAACTGATGCCGGGAGAGGCAGAATTCGCGCAAGAGTATGGCTGCGCGCGCACTACGGTGAACCGCGCGCTGCGCACGCTGGCCGAAGACGGGATGATCGAGCGCAAGCGCAAGGGCGGCACCCGGGTCCGGCCCTTGCCGTTGCCACCTGCGCAGTTGAGGATCCCGATCCTGCGCGAACAGGTCGAAAGCAGGGGGTCTACCTATCGCCATCGCGTCACCAACAGGATCGTAAGGCGTACACCCGCTGAAATCCGCGAACGCCTGCAAATCCCCGAGACAACCCGCACGTTATACCTCGAAACGCTGCACCTTGCCGATGATCGCCCCTTCGCCTTCGAACGGCGGTGGATCAATCTTGATGCAGTGCCACAGGCGGAGCATGCCGAACTGACCGAATACAGCGCCAACGAGTGGCTTGTGCGCACAGTCCCGTTTTCGCGCGGAGAGGTCAGTTTGTCCGCCACCAAAGCAGGTTCCGACCTGGCGAGCGCCCTGGCCACGCACGATGGCGCTGCTGTCTTTACGTTGGATCGCACGACCTGGCTCGAGGGCCAGGCTGTAACCGCAGTCACCTTCTACTACGCAGAAGGGTTCGAGCTGAAGTTCAGCATCTAGGGCCAGGACCCACCAAGATCAGCCCTGCGAAAAGGCGAGGCAACCGGATCTCTGCGAAAGGCCCAAATCACATTCGAAGGTCTGCTCGGTTGACGGGTCGCGCTCGAACTGGCGATCCCGGCCAGGCAATGGCCTGACACCGAGCAGGTCGCGAAGTTCAAGTGTCCCTCTGGGTGAAATCCGAAACGGCCCGATCGGCGCCTGACCCGGTCCAGGGATGAACAAGGCCATGCCCGCCTCTTCAATCGGAATGACCATATCGCCGACAGTCACATCGATCGCCCCTTGTTGGACCCCCTGGGCGTTGCGACCGGGACCACGCAGGATGATCAGCGTAGCCTTTTCGGGATCGGCATTGAAGGACTGGCCCACGCCCGCTTCGCGCCTGGCGATGTCGATGGCCTCTCGGCCGACCACCCCTTCGATAATCGTCCCGCGAATGCCGATCGAGGCCACCGGCGTGTTGATCGACGACTTTGTCTCGCCCCGTTTCAGCGACCGGCCCGACATGAACCGGAACGCGCCCTTGGCAACCGAGGCGCCGATTGAACTGGAATCGCGATCCGGATCATAGACGAACCGGTCGATCTTGACCCTTGCACTGGAACCCACCGTGAAGCTCGTCTTGTCGAGCAAGAGGAGTTGGGTCATGCTGTTCGCGCCGGTCACGATGTCGTTGCCGATCGCGATCCGTTCCCTGACTATCGCCTTGTGAAGCGCAGGGTTCACGGTGGTGGTAACCTGGACATTGTTACGGACGACAGCCGTGATACCGATATCCTTGCCGATCGAACTCATGGGCATCAAGGCGGTGCTCAGCGCAGCGGCCAGTGCGACTTTGCGAGTTAAGGTGAACATTGGTTTCCGCCTCCCCTTCAGAAATTCCACACAAGCCGCAGGTCACCCCCGAAGCTGCTGTAATCTTCAATAAAATCAAAATTGTGGTCGCGAAGGCGGTAAGTAGCACCCGCCTCAACGAACAGACTGCGTTTAACCAGCGGCACTCCCACCGCCACGCGTCCATAAAGACGCTTCTCCTTGCCGTCGCTGTCATGATAATTCAGGTGCCGGAACGTGGCCGAAGCCTTGCCGTAAACGCCGGTGCTGCCCAAGGGTACTTTCGCCGCGCCCGCCAGGCTAAATGCATCATAGCCATAATCGGCAACAAACCCGAAGAAATCGAATTTGGCGTCTTTCCTTTCGACACCAGCCGTTATCGAGAATGATTGATCCAGCGACGGAAAGAACTGGTAACCCGCCAGCGCCGAATAGTGCCAACCGTCGAGTTCATTGTCTTCATAGTCTTCCTTGACCGCTTCGCCGCGCAGCGAGATCCGGCCGTTGGCACCGACACGGAAGCTGGTATTCGCCTCGCCTCCGTAAGCCGTAAAGTAACTGTCGCCAGCAATCCGGCCATGGCGAATTACGCCGCCAGCAGAAAACTCGCTGTGCCCGTTCTCGGTACCGATGCCAATCGCCGCATCGCCGAATTGATAGTCCGAATTGGGCCCGGAAATGTCGGTATGATTCTGGGCGTAGAGATCGCCATATAAGAACATGTCGCCCGTCGGAACTCGAGCGTTGATCTGTGCATTGGCAATGAAGGCCATTCCGTCGCGCGATTGCGGTGGAAAGTAGGATATTGCGCTGATTTCCCCGAATGCATCTTCTTGATAGGCAAGACCAACTCCAACCGTGCCGCTAATTCTGCCCGTGCGCCTGGAGATGGTGCTGAAATCATCGCCGCAGGCCTGGAGCATTTGCTGCCAGGCTTCACCGCCTGTTGGCCGCAGGCGAAGCGCGCCAACTTCGATCCTGGCCGCTTGCTGGTCATCAAGGCGGCAAAGCAAGGTGGCATAGGCAAGCCGCACATCGTCGGCTTCGGGTCGATGCAGCAACGCACGCTCCAGCGTAGATGCCGCGCCAAGCAGGTCTCCTTCCGCCTCTTGCGTGGCTGCGGTCGATAGCGCCTCATCGGGTGATTCTGCGGCCGCACTCAATTGGTCGAGTTCGCCACCCGGCCCGATATCTTGTGCCGTGGCACCGGTCGCCCACATCGCCAGAGCCAACGCCGAAATGCCGGCCATGGTACGATTTGAACCTTGATACATCGTCTTTCCCCCGATCGCCCGCTTACACCAATAGAGTAATCTTGGCGCGGTCCAAACACATTAACTGCATTGGGCTTACACTTACACGCATGCTCTGTTATCGCACCGGTTATTGGGGTGGAATTGTCTGACGGTGGCTATCGGCGAAAAAATAAAGGCGTTCTTCCAGAGCACGGCCTTTCCCGGCGCGCTGATGTTGCTGGTCATTTTCTTGTTACAACTGGTCCAGCCCACTTCCCTGGCATCCCTCGGAAACCAGGTGTTCGACAGCTATGCACGCGCCGATCCGCGCCCATACACCCCGGTACCCGTCAAGATCGTAGATATCGACGAGGAGTCCTTAAGGCGGCAAGGACAGTGGCCTTGGCCTCGAACCGAAATGGCGCGGCTGCTGCAGCGGTTGACCGATGCCGGTGCATCAACAATCGCCCTGGATATCGTGTTTTCCGAACCGGATCGAACATCGCCCAACCAATTGGCGGCCAACCTTGAGCGCGACGGCGCTCCACAAGGAGTGATCGAAACGCTGCGAACCATTCCGGACAATGATTTGCAGCTGGCGCAGGCGATGAAGAAAATGCCCGTGGTCAACGGGTTTTTCCTGACCAATGATCCCAAGCGTGACCAGGCAATCCCGATTGCGGGCCTCGCCATTTCCGGCTCGACTGTTGGAAGCGCAATCCCGACCTATTCCAATGCCGTATTACCCCTGCCTTTGTTTATCGAATCCTCGCAGGGGATCGGTTCGCTGATGGCAAAGGGCGGGAAGGAGGGAGATTCCGACGGAATCATTCGCCGTGCCCCTCTGTTGTTCCGGCAGGGGGAGCAAATTCTGCCGGCATTGTCGATCGAAGCGCTGCGCGTTGCGCAGGGTGCTGGATCGATCATGGTCAAGATGAGCGACGGCAGCGGCAACATGGCCGGCGGCGCGGCTCCGGGAGTCGTCTCGTTGAGGGTTGGTGAGTTCGAAGTCCCGACAACTGACGCAGGCGAATTGTGGATGTATTATAGCTTGCCGCGACCCGAAAGGGTGGTGCCAGCTTGGAAGGTTCTCGATCCCGAGGCGAACCTCGAAGAGCTTGCGGAGCAGTTCGAAGGCCAAATCGTTTTGGTCGGAACCGGTGCCATCGGCCTGCGCGACCTCGTGGCAACCCCGATCCGCGATCGCGAAATGGGTGTCATGGTTCACGCGCAGGCAATCGAACAGATGATCCTGGGTGAATTCCTCGAACGTCCCGATTGGGCGCTGGGGTTCGAACGAGTCCTGCTGTTACTGGCGGGCGGCTTGCTGCTGGTCCTTTTGCCGCGCCTTGGCGCGACGCGCAGCGCGATCTTGGGTTTTGTGATGGTATCCAGCATCATGGCCGGTAGCTGGATCGCCTTTAGCCAGTATCGATTCCTGCTCGATCCGACCTATCCAGCGCTGGGAATCGTGCTTGTCTATGTGATCGTGACCGTACTTGATTATTATCGTGAGGAGCGCGCGCGCAGCTATATCCACAAGGCTTTTGACCGATATCTCTCGCCTGAACTGGTCAGACGTATTGCATCTGATCCGAAGCAGCTCGAGCTGGGCGGTGAAGAGCGCGATATGACTGTATTGTTCTGCGATATCCGCAACTTCTCGCGAATTTCGGAGCAACTCGATCCACGCTCGATCATCCGCTTCTTGATCAACTTCCTCACGCCGATGTGCGACATACTGCTGGAACGCAAGGCCACGATCGACAAGTTTATCGGCGATGCCATCCTCGCCTTCTGGAATGCCCCGCTTGACGATCCTGACCAGCACGCCAATGCCGCGCGCTCGGCGTTGGGGATGGTCGAACGATTGAAACAGCTCAATGTCGAAATGCCCGACAAGAATGGCGAGCCATGGCCGGGAGAGGTTTCTATCGGCATCGGGCTCAATGCAGGTCCTTGCTGCGTCGGGAATATGGGCTCGGCCCAACGCCTGTCCTACTCGCTGATCGGCGATACAGTGAACCTTGCCTCGCGGATCGAAGGACTAACCAAGTATTACAAGGTCTCCATCGCCATGGG